>DUMW01000121.1 GCA_012839765.1 Bacillota bacterium | reverse complement strand
CTCTTGAATGATCTTCTCCTTGAACTCATCAGAATACTGGCGTGACTTCATTTGGAAACCCTCCCTGACTCAATACTATCATAGTGCAAAGGGTTTCTCCAAACTCATTGCGGGGCCCTTAGGGTTACTGAGTACTGCCATAGGGTTAGTAGCTTGTGTCTATATAGACCAGCCGTTCAACAGGATAACGTTGTTTGATGAAACACTAGAGTTAAGCAGTTTCGTTGTTTCGACAGACTTGGGTGTTCGTTTCTTCGTGGAGGGGAGTGCTTCAGAAGAGGTTCGCCTAACCAAGTGCTGGATAAAGGCTCGTCCCGAAGAGCTTCCTGAGGGTTTTGTGGTACGGATCTGGGAGAGCGCTACGAAGACTGGTGGCTATTCTATAATAGTCAGATCCGATGGGCATGCCAAAGGGGATGATGCTTGGGTGACAATTCCCCTCGGTGAAGGGGTCCAGCTACAGCCTGGTAAATGGTATGTTATTGGGGTGACGGTTGTCGATGGACAGTTGGCGGCGAACAAAGACGGCGCTTTCTACGTAGAAACCAGTCCGATTGTCTCAGTTGAGCCACTGCAGTTGAAAGATGTGGACGATGATAATTTTACCATCGTACGCGTGATAACGCCTCCACTAACGCTCGGTATTAATGCAGAGTTTGAGTTTAGGTAGCTGATTGTTTCATCTGAAGTGATGGTCGTTTCGTCAATCCAACCGACTCGAATCAATAAAGAATGAGCCATGTGATCCCGATGCACGGCTCATTCTTTATTGTTTAATGATTGATTCAACTCCATGTGTGTTGAGACTATTTCCAGGTATCGGCCCGCCATGTGGGTTAGCTTTGACGCTTACAATTGACCGATTTGCCCATAAAACGATCTTTCTCAACATGAATGGCCCGAGTTGCCGCCTCGATGTTGGACCGAGTGCCAAACCCACCTGACTCCAAATCGGCACCCCTAATGCCATTGCGGGGTGGCGCAAACTCTGAGTAGCAGAATGAGCTATGTGCCAGGATCACATGGCCCATTCTTTAATGATTGATTTCAAATTTGCCTAAGGATCCGGCCGCGAGTTAAAAAGTTCCCGGAAAGGATCTTATTTTTGATCTGGATCAAAGTAATCTCCCGGCTTTTTTCGTATACTTAAACCACAAAACAAAAAGGAGGTTGCAGAAATATGGCAAAGAAGACTTATCAGTTGAAGACGCTCGCTTGCCCCACTTGCGCGGCGAAGATTGAGAGTGTGTTGAAGAAGACCGCTGGGGTACAAGAAGTGGAAGTGTTGTACAACAGTTCCCGGGTGAGGGCCGAGTTTGACGAGAGTGTGGTGACTTCGGAGGAGCTTAAAGGGAAAATCGAAGGATTGGGATATCAAGTTCTGTCCGAAAAGTAAGCGAGGAAAGGGGGTGCCTGGGATGTTCAGACTAAGTAGGAGACAGATTGTATGGATTTCCGGGACTATGGCAGGGGTTTCCTTTATCCTTAAGAACCTGATCGGTTATGAGCCCTTGACCATCATCCTGATGTTGGGAGTTACGGTCATCGCGGGTACCTCCATTTTTAAGAGAGCCATCGGGGCACTACGGTATAAAGTAGTAGGTATTGACACTCTGGTCAGCGTCGCAGTCCTCGGGGCCCTCAGCGTCGGGGAATATTGGGAAGCCGCCGCAGTTACGTTCCTGTTTACCTTGGGGGATTACTTGGAGTCCCGTACCATCGAAAAGACCCGTTCCTCCATTCGGGCGTTGATGGATTTAGCGCCGGATACGGCCCGAGTTCGCAAAGATGGGGTGGAGACCATTGTTTCTCCTGAGGAAGTAGAACAGGGCGATTTAGTGGTGGTGAAGCCAGGGGAGAAGATTTCTGTGGACGGGACGATCGTGGAAGGTTCCGCGTACATTAATCAGGCCGCCATTACAGGGGAATCAATCCCGGTGAGTCGGACCCTAGATGAAAGGGTATTCTCCGGGACGATCATTGAATCGGGGTATCTTGTGATCCAGGCGGAACAAGTGGGGGACGATACCACCTTTGCCCGTATCCTACATCTGGTGGAAGAGGCCCAGGACAAGAAAGCTAAAACCCAGAAGTTCCTAGAGAGATTCTCCCGTTGGTATACTCCGGCGATTATCTTGCTCTCTGCAGTCCTATTCATCATCACGCGAGATATTCGTTTAGCTTTGACACTATTGGTTATTTCTTGTCCCGGCGCCCTGGTGATTTCCACTCCCGTTTCCATTGTTGCCGGCATCGGTAACGGTGCAAAACGCGGTGTCTTGATTAAAGGCGGGGAGATCATTGAGAAGCTGGGGACTGTCCGGGTAGTGGCCTTCGATAAAACCGGCACCTTGACCGAAGGACGTCCGGGAGTTACCCGGGTGAAGGCATACGGAATCGATGAAGCCGAACTCCTCAGCATTGCGGCCAGTGGCGAGTCCTATTCGGAGCACCCCTTGGGCAAGGCAATTATTGCCGAAGCGGAAAAAAGAGCAGACACCGCCATTCGAACGCCTGAAGATGTAGAAATGATGATCGGCCAAGGGATTGGCTTCAGTCTTGATGGCAACCAGTATTATATTGGGAATCGGAAGCTCTTCCAAGACCAAGGAGTCGATTTATCCGATTACGAATCCTACCTAGAAAGCGAAGAGGAAAAAGGACAGACCGCAGTAATCATTGGTACGCAAGATGCGATCTACGGTATCATTTCTATCGCGGACACTATTCGTGAGGATGCCGCGACATTAGTCGCCGACTTGAAGGCCCAAGGTGTCAAACGCACTGTCATGCTCACCGGAGACAATCGTTTAGCAGCGGGATATGTTGCAGAAAAAGTCGGGATCGATGATTTCTACAGTGAACTTCTTCCCGAGGAAAAGGTGCAGGCTCTCGAAGAATTACGGAAGAAGCACGGTACAGTGGCGATGGTGGGCGATGGGGTCAACGATGCGCCAGCTTTGGCCACGGCAGATCTGGGGATTGCTATCGGTGGGGCCGGGACCGATGTAGCGATGGAGACCGCAGATGTTGTGCTGATGAGCGCGGACATCCATAGGCTTTCCTATGCGGTGGGACTGAGTCGGGCTACGGTGCGCAATATTCGACAGAACATTGGATTTGCCCTCCTAGTGGTGGGAGTCTGAGGTTTTGACATAAGGTTTGTGGGGTTGGGACGGTTTTTCGTTGTCGCGAGAAAAAGTTCTGTGGCGTTGCAGGAGATCCAGAAAATTCCGCGAACTTATCAGATAATTGCAGTTTCGCGGAG
>DUMW01000120.1 GCA_012839765.1 Bacillota bacterium | reverse complement strand
TCCGCGAAACTGCAATTATCTGATAAGTTCGCGGAATTTTCTGGATCTCCTGCAACGCCACAGAACTTTTTCTCGCGACAACGAAAAACCGTCCCAACCCCACAAACCTTATGTCAAAACCTCAGTGTAAAGAATGCAAAAAACAGGGATACGGATTCTGCTACTATGCTGCCTGCTGCTTTCAACCTCTTGCTTCCTTAATCAGCGGGTGAGCCTTTTGAGTGTCTCTCTGGAGGACGGCACAACGGGGGTTTTCAACTTCACTCCCATCAGAGTTGTCTTTTCGGTGCCGCCTACCGATGTGAAGTTGAAGCTAGAACCCAGTGTAGTAGGGGAAGTGACAGTACAGGGGAATGAGCTGGTCTTTGTTCCTCAAGAGAAGTTTTCCCCCAATACCACCTATACGTTAGAAATCCATTGGAAAGACGGTGAAAGGCAGCTTAATTTTACGAGTATTAACGAGATCGCTGAGCTGTATTACACCGACTTTACGGGCTTTGAGTTAGATCAGTTTCCCGCCGGTTGGTTGCCCTTCAATCCACTAGATGCAGCAGATTTCAAGGTGGTGGAGCTGGCGGAAGCCTCCGGAGGCCGGGCCCTAATGGGCTTCGATGGCGGACGGGCCAATGCCCACGCGGTGATGCCAACGGTTACGCTCCTCCATGCCGACTCCGATATCCTCGTGGAGACAACGGTGTGGCTGTCTACCGGGGAATTCACTGGTGTTTACCTGTATCACGGACAGCCCACCTGGCCGCCCTATGCCAGTATCGCCGACGTAGGCAAATACTTCGCCGATGAAAACCTCCGGTCTTACAAGCTTGGGGTCGTCTTCCGACTTGCGGACCAGAAGGTGGATGTTTATGTTGATTACAAACCTCTGATGACGGGGGTCGATTTTCGGACGTCGACACCGGCAGGAAACCTCAGCTATGCGGTGGGGCTTTTCTTTAATGGTGACGGAAACTCCACCGATGTGTACTGGGGTGATATCCGGATTTCCGAGATTGGCCGTTGATAAGAAGGGGACTTCTGTCCCCTTCTCCCGGGAGAGGGTGAAGGAAGGATTAGAAAGATGAGACAAGGCTTTTTCAAACTCTGCACTTGCCTGCTGCTTCTGGGTTTGTTTTGGAGCGTGGCTTACTCACGTGAACCAGAGGTGCCGCTGACCATCGAAACGCTTTTTACTTATACGGAAACGCAGGGTGCCACCATCGAATTGGTTGGGTTAGCCGATGGTGATCAAAAGCTTTTCAGCCTTGTTTGGGCTAAGGATAGCTCCTGGTTTGCCCAATGGTGGCTGCGCGTCGAAGGGGATGCGGATTTCTTGCCCGAAGGCACTGGGAAGCATTTAGTGTCCCTTTCGCCCCGAACCGGCCATCAGTACCGAACGGTGCTGAGTTACTGTTCCAAAGAACATTTGATCGATTTGTCCGTCTATGACTTGACCGCCGGTGAACACATATATCGAGGTCGGATCGGTGTTGCACCGTACGGGGCTACCCTAAACCCTAGTCTGGAGGATTCCCATGTTGCCGTGACTGTCCATGAGTCTATCTATCTTCCGGTGGGAGTGGCATGGCGGTTATCCCAGATGGCGAGCGGTGGAAGATCTATCCGGATTAGTAAAAATGCACCGCTAAGAGTGTCGTTGGATCCGGTTCCCATCGATGCCACGGGGGAATTTGTTCTGGTTACTGCAGATGGGGTACTCCTTGACCGATTTGCTAGTTCACCGACGGGCTTGGAAACATCGATTGATCCGGCTCCTCTGTCGGTGGGTGAGGGGGTTGTCCGTTTAGAGTATCGGGTTGATGGCGGAACTTGGGATCTGGGACATATTCCGGTGGAAGTGGTGGAGGGTATTGTGGACATCGTCTTTTCAAACCCGACCTACACCCTGCATGAATGGATCAGTGACGTAGAGATTCTGGCCGATGGACCAGTTTCGTTGGAACCATTCAAAGTCTCAGCAGATATAGAGGTGTTTCGGGGCGGCAAATGGCAGTTGATGGTTAAGGATATGCTGCTGTGGAAGGAGGGAATTCAGGTTACCGGTGAGCCGACGGGATTGAAATTGGGGTTGGGCAACCTGCCTTTGGATCAGCATATTGCACGGATCACCTTTTCCGTGGAGTTACCTGCAACGGTGGCGCACCAAGTGAGCGGGGCCTCTCAGAGCGTGATTCCTGTGGAGTTGCTCCTGGGAACCGATCCCGCGGCCTTGTATTCTGAGGGTATTCTAGAAGTCCATCCGGTGGCCATTCCCGTCGGGGATAATCTGTTCGGAAGTAACTGGCATTTCGGTTGGCCTGTAGCTACCATGGTTGATGACACCATTGTTCTGGTCTATCAGCGGACGCCGGCCCACTGGGGCAACTTGCCAGCAGACCAATATACAAGTCGAGCAGTGGTGATCCGCTCTAGGGATGGCGGAAAGACTTGGTCTAAACCGGTGGACATCCGGCAGTTTATCAAGGCCCCCGTTGATCAAGGTAAAGCTGGTTTCGGGAACGCCATCGGTACCATGGGCGATGGATCGATCTTACTGATTACTCCCTATGGATTCTTTCGTTCCAAGGATGCCGGAGTAACCTGGGAGCATCTGCCCGAGGCCTTTAGCGGCGCGCAATTGCAGGGGCCCAGGACCAACATGGGCCCGCGGATTGTCGAACATCCGGAGTACGGCGCTATGGCCTTTGGACACTATGAGATAGACTCGTTGGGGACTATGGCCGACGAAACCTGGATCAGGTATTCAAAGGATCTAGGAGAAACCTGGTACGAGACAAAACAGGACCTGCCGTCCTTTGCTAAGCCGGTGGAACCAGCCGCTTTAGTGTTTGCCGACCGCCTGGTACTACTTGCCCGTTCTCACGGCAGCTATGACGCGTCCGACGAAACCTGGCGGTATGTACAGTTGGTTTCTTCGGAAGAGGAATCCCTGAGTCTTGAGCCCTACTCTACGAACATTAAAGCTTCCGATGTGCGGGCATTGAGTGGGAACGGTGGCTTTGGACCCTGGTCCCAGGACACGGTGGATATATCCTACAACCCTGTTACTCAGCGCATTGAAGCAGTGGTCACCAACCGGAGCGGAGGTGGCGAGGGCCAAACTAAGGATCATAGTCAATTGACCTTGAATCTTTGGAGTATTGACCCGGCGGACCTGTTGACAGGTAGCAGCAATTGGCGTTATGAGGCCACATTGCTGGCCAAGCGGGTAGTCACACCGATCCCCCTGGAAAACGGGCTACATCCCGACGGGATGCATCCCGGGGGTGCTGTGATCGATTTGGAACGGGGAGTACAACATATTTACGTATATCTAGGGTTTACCGAGGGTCCCGCGGGCATCTTTCAGATCACCCGGACTTTGGACACGCCAGCTTTACGCTCCTGGCTTGAACGGCAGTTACACAGGGAGGAATGAAGCAGTGATGCGGAGATACTCAGTTATCCTGGGAAACCTAGGGAATACGAAGGATCGCTTTTGCGGCGGATACAAGACCAATCCCACCACCATGGAGATGCTCAAACAGGCGGCAGCCATCGAATATGTCAAGGGCATCGAACTGGTGGGCACCTGGGACATTGACGTGGACAATGCCAAGGAAATGAAAAGGGCCTTGGATGATCTAGGCTTGCAATGTGTATCCATTATTCCCGATCTTTTTGCGAACAAACTCTATTGGAAGGGCGCCTACACCAGCAAGGAGGCGGCGGTGCGCCGGCAGGCCATC
>DUMW01000119.1 GCA_012839765.1 Bacillota bacterium | reverse complement strand
TTTGTGGTGAATCTGCCCGCCGGTGAGTACCGGATTCGGATGCTGGACACCGAAGGAAACCTGGTGCCGGATAGTGAGCGGAAGTTGGTTGTTTACAGCCATCGGCGGACCGGGTTGGGCTATCAGATGCGTCCGGACAGTCGGTGGAATCAGTTCGAATTGTCCAATGACGTGAGTCAAGTGATTTACGTCAAAGACGAGACGGCTTTCTATGTGTTGCCCTTTGAAACCAAGCAATACGATATGTTTTACTACACCAGAATGCTGTTCCTCCATGATCCCTTGGCAGGACAGGGTACCAAGGGATTGGGTCTGTGGGTGCAGTTGAACGAGGTACCGGGGTTGACGTTGCAGGTACTGAAGGATGGTAAGGTGGTCCAGGAAATCACCAAGAAACCCTACTACGTCCAGCAAACACCGGGATACGCCTTGGGTTACTACGTGGTGGAATTTGATCCCGAGGCAGAGGGAATGCAGGGTAGAGCGCCCACCTTCGAAGCATACAAACTGGATCTCAGTGAGAACCAGGGGACCTGGCAGCTGAGATTCGTGGACGAAGAGGGTAATGTGGTGCCCGGTAGTGTTCGGGAGCTGCGCTGGATTAATGACCAGAATCTCTGGGTGATCTTCTTAGCTACCCTGTTCCCATTGGTGGTGGGGGCCATCGTGCTGGTGCGGCGTAGAATGACTGCCAAACGTCCCAAGGCGCCCGTTGCCGCCTAGTTAATATGCAACCGAGGCCGGTCCTTGTTTGGGGCCGGTCTTCTTTTATGTCCTAAAATGAGTGTAGTAGGTGTCTTGGGAAGAACCGTGCTGAAATCAGTGGTAAGCCAGTACGTTTTGGGTGAGTTGTCCGCCAGTGATTGAAGAACTTGCGGCTTGTACGCGGATCAATAGTGAGGATCAGGCGAAATCGATAGTCTTTGGATGGCGAATTCTGGGTATTTCACGAATGGTAAGCGAGGAGGTGAGGGGATAGGGTTTGTCACCCTGCTCCCTCACCGGTTGACGTAGGGCACAGGAAACTCCGGCATTGATGGGAAAGCCCGTTTATGGGCTGTCTTGGCCACGATGTCCCGCATCCGGGCGGTGAACTCATCCGTGCCCACACCCTCCCACAGGTATCTATCCAAATCTTCGTACGAAAAGCCCATTTCCTGTTCATCGGTTTGTCCCGGCCACAGTCCAGCCGAGGGAGGTTTGTCAATGATTACTTGCGGGACCTGTAAGTATTCCGCCAGTTGCCGGACTTCTGTTTTTACCAGCCCTGCGATGGGTAACAGGTCTACACCGGAGTCGCCATGTTTAGTGAAGTAGCCGGTCATTAGCTCGCTTTTATTGGTGGCTCCGATCACAAGATAGTTATGGAAGGAAGCGAAGTAATACAGGGTATTCATCCGCAACCTCGACTTAATATTCCCCAAGGCCACCTGGGATGTGTCCGAAGGACCGGCTTTTTGCTCGAGGATGTCGACAAAGAGATCATAGACAGGGGTCAAATCTACTGTGACAGTCCTGATGTCGAACTGGTGGGCTAGAAGCTCCGCGTGGGCCGCATCTTCCGCCTGACTGTGACAGGGCAGGATTAACCCTAGAGTATCATCGGGAAAGGCCCGTTTAGCCAGTACTGCCAGGACTGCGGAATCTAATCCGCCGCTAATACCCAAGACCACGCCCTTGGCCTTGGCCTTTTGGACTTGTTCCCGCAGCCAAGTGACCACTAGTTGCGCGTATTTCGCCCCATCAATCAATCGCATTTCACGAACGCTCCTTGCATAAATGTCCGCGGAAATTGTAGCACTAGTTCTTTCGGGTTGTCAATCAAGTTGTTGTCTACTTCTTAGGAAGCGTGGTTATTTCCTTGGGATTGGGTCTGCTGACAACCGCAGGATTGCCTGCAGATTACCCGACAGGACACCGTCAGGTGCTGGATTTCTTGGTTAGGGTCTTCCAACAGTTGGAGCATGCGCTTGGCGGCCAATTCACCAATCTTATGTTTAGATACGTGGACCGTTGTCAGGGCAGGCATGGCACCGACAGCAAGAGGACTGTCCCCGAATCCTACGATGGCGATATCTGTTGGGATGTTCAGTTGACGTTCATGACAGGCTTCCATGGCCCCAATGGCCATGATATCATCGGCCACAAACACGGCTGTGGGCCGGGGAACAAGGGTTAACAGTTGCTCCATGGCCTGCCTGCCGCCCCGTCTTGTGAAGTCGGCGGACAAGCAAAGCTCTTCTTCCACGGGGAGATTATACTCATGCAAGGCTTTTTCATAGCCCATCATCTTCATCTCACTGGTATGGGTTGACTGCCAGCCATTAATGAAACCGATCCGTCGGTGCCCTAGTTCCAATAAATGCTTGACAGCCTTGTAGGCACCTTGACGATTATTGGCCAGGATTGTATTCAGGTCCACGATATCCACTTCGGTGAAGAGCAATACCACCGGTAATCCCGTATTGGCCACCTTGGCAATGTATTGATCAGAGATACTTCCCCCAATCAAGAAGACCCCTTGTACAAGACCGTGGGTGATCATGTCCGGTAATACTCCGCCATCATCTAGTCCCTGCATCACGTGGTAGACGAGTGAATAACCCTGTTCTTTAATCACCGACTGAATGCCCTCGATGGCCTGGACGGAGAAATAGCTGGCCGATTGTATGCTGGATGTTCCGTCGCCAGAACCCTGTGTCGGATCCTGCGGTGTATTACACACGATGGCCCCAAGCATGGGGGTGGTCGCTAGACGGGTTTGGAAGTACCCTTTGCGACTAGCCATCTCCAGAATCTTGGTACGCAACTCTTCACTGACCCGTCCCTGTCCCCTGAGGGCGTTGGATACGGTGGTGACCGATACGTTCAAGGCCCTGGCAATATCTCTTTGGGTTATACTCACAATCAACACCAACCTAGCCTTATTCTGATTAAAACTTACATCAGAATGGAAAAACTGTCAAGCAAAAACACTTGGTGAAACTAACGAGTGCCGGCAACACACCAATAGGCTTCTAAGCCTCAAAAGCCTGCTCAAGGTGCTTACATAGCCTCGGTAAACGAGTTAAGCATAAAATGATTGACAAGTAAACCAGACCATGGTAGTAT
>DUMW01000118.1 GCA_012839765.1 Bacillota bacterium | reverse complement strand
TTCGGCCTTAAACCTCTTCAACCAGTATTGCAGTTGATGTACAGACAACCCCTGTTCCAAGCACCACGTCTTCTGCGTCTGACCGCTGGCAAGGTATGCTCTCACACGTTCTTCCCAAAGCTGACGTCTGTCTTGGGTCACCACACCAGTCACCTCGCTAAGTTATGATGGTTCGATTATCCCACCACAACAAAACTGGTGCTATGTGGGTTAGCTTTGACGTTTACCAACGAACATCATGAGAATATAACAAAACAAGTACCTTGCCCCCCCGGCGACGTTTACCGATGCTTGAGCCTAGTTCTTAGATATCGGAACTGGAGTACTCCACCGCCTCTTCCAGAATAGACTGATCGAATCCGAAGGCTTCGTATCCTTCACGGATGGTGTGCAAATAGCCTTCGCCGGGCATGCCCAAGGACCAACCGTCGTTCATTACGTAGGCCATAGCCTCGACCCATTCTCCCTGGAAAAACACCCGCAACATCTTCTTGATGTATTTCCGGGGATAGCCCTCATAGACATCTAAAGCCTCCTCATCCTCTGGGGTGATGTGCCACAGTAATACGGGTACGCTCTTACCTTTCTCTTCCTCGATAGTGGCCACCGCCTGACCATCGCTACCACGAAATGTGAGCCGATAGTCCTTGAGTTCAGCTGGGCCCAACACCGTTGCCGCCGGACATCTCCGCTCCATCTGACCCAAGTTCAAATTGCTACCATACGCCAAATAGATCCTTCCTTGTTCATTGTCCATTGTCTACCTCCCGCGTTTTCACATTCTTCGTCAAGCTACACGGAGATTGTGCAGACTACAGCCGCCTGTTCCCACCTGCATCAACCTTCTTCCTATCCTTTGTCCACCATTTACCGGAAAGCTGGACAGCAGCCACCAACAATACCACCCCACCGTTGCTCGATTTCCTTTTGAATAGTCGGAAAAATCGTAAAGACACAACATCAAGACCGGTGTTTTTTTGATTACCATTCAATTCCGCTGCAACATAGCTTTAAACTTCGACAAAATCCATCCAGTTCCTGCCATTGCATGGGAAATTCTGTAAAAGGCTACAGAAACCAGTCCCGATCCAACAACTAACTATGTCATGTTGATCGGCATCACCACTTCTAATGGAGGATTGGGGCAGGTCTTGTGGAATGGGGATTTTTGCAGGACATGAAGATATTCTCAGAACAGATGCAACTGTTTTTCCACGGCTTTTCCCGTCCTGCGATCTATGATCCTGTCACCAGGTTGTAGCTCTCCTACTAGCAACGGAGAGTCTAGATGATGGGCGCGCATGTTCCTTTGGACCAATTCGGCACTGTGATTGGCATAACAATACAAGCAGCCATGGCCACAGGTATTGTAGGCACCAATGTCTACACTGGCCACACAGCCGCAATGGCTGCGCTGGTTAGGATCCTTACCCAGATTTAGCGAACGACCGAGGAGTCTCTCAATTAACTCCCCATCAATACACTTGCCAGGGTGGATACCCACTGGGGTCAAATCGATAGTCTCCGCACAAGCCTCTATCACCAGTCCCCGTTGCTGGGCAATCTCGGCAAGGGCTGTGGCGACTTCTAGGATCATTTCTGCATTGGGAAGTGTAACCGTCAAAGGGCGCATCCGCAGCGCGATTTTCCTGTAAAGGTCTAGGAAACTGATGACGCACCTTTCGGTGCTGTCTGCTAGGGTCTCGGCCAAATACGTAAACTGTCGCTGGTGGAAAGCCACATCCAGCTTCGGAGATAGGATAATCGGATCGTATCGCCAGATGGTCCTCTCCTTACCGACGACCTTGGCCAGCTGTTGAAAAGCACGAAGGATCTCCAGCTTATCGCTTACACCAGGCTCAATACTGGCATCATAGCCAGTAATGGTAATGTGAAAATAGTAGGTGTACTTGGCGAAAAGATCAAGCTTTTTCAGGATTCTTCGTGGGTCCTTCGTCCAAAAGACAATACAATCAACTGTCTCAGGTTCCAGGGACACCCTGCTAACTTGGCGGTAGTTCATAGGGTTTCGCACCAACACGTAACCTTCACGCAACCGCCTGGAGAACCATTCTAGGTAAAATGCAGGAATGTCCGTTCGCCGACTAACACTCAGGATCAAAACCAGCTCTCCTTCCATCCTCCACCATACCCGGAACCTGCGGTCATCGAAGGTGAACAGCCAAAAGCAAAAGGGATTGAACAATGAACCACACAGGTCCCAGCGGTAATGGCTTACCCGGTAAATATCCCTGGCCGGTCAAACAACCTGTAAGTATGGTGATCTTAGCACAAAACTCCTAGCTCTCCAAACCCCTTGAAACTCCCCGCCAGCCTAACCGTGGTCGATTTAGCTCACAAGCACGCCGAGAATTGATCACAGGGGAGACCCCAGCCAAAACCGATGACACAAAGACCGTCGCACAGACATAGGTTTCATTCCTCCGATACAAGGCTCTTTCTAGACCTGATCCCAGCATGGAATCAACATCACAAACCCGGATATTTTCTAGACGATAACACCACAAGGCTACAGTTCAGAGGCATAAAATGGTGATATATTACTGATTAAAGGGCCCCCTCACGTTAACTCAGCACAAAGAGGGGACGTTTGGGTATAGGAAAGCATGGGTTTTGCTCATGTAGGAAGATGCGTAACAAGTCGCGGAAAAATGCCTGCAATCGGGGTGAACAAAGGTCTTCATCCTAAGTGCCGGATATTTTAGCCACCTTCAAAGACAATGGACCGCACGGACAATAACTGGTGACAGAAAACAAGGTGTTGTTTTGGTAAAGGGTATACCCATTCTTCCTTGGCGGCCAACTTCCCTACAGTTTTCCCTGGACGGGAAGGTAGGCATACAAGAAAACCGGACCTACCAAGGGGAGGTATCCTAAAGACAAGTCAAAGCAACTGGGAACTACGACACCAATTTCAGGAAAAGGGGGAAACTCTCATACGTAAGCTAGGTTTGGTAGCAGTGGTTAGTTTGATGGTTGTGCTCCTTGGTACTTCCCTGGCCTTCGGTCAGCGGTATGAGGCCAAGAAGGCGCAAGGTCCCATCGTCATCGATGGAGACTTGAGTGAATGGGAAGGTTTGCCCACAATCCAGATTACGGCAGAAGATGGTGGTCTACTTACCCTCATGTGCCAGTGGGACGAAGAGTTCCTGTACTTCGCCCTGATTGCTGAAGATGACGTACACTATAACCCCTTCACCGAAGATCTTCTGTGGCGGGCAGACTGCTTCCAGATCGCCTTGGATACTCTTACCACCAAGGGTTCGGGCTACGACGATGACGACCTCGAGTACGGTTGGGCCCTCACCGAAGAAGGCGGCCTTGAAACCTGGGCGTGGAAGGTACCGGTGGGTGTGGAGTTCGATCCCGATCTGATGGTCTTTGCCATCGTACCCTCCACCGACGACTACTTCTATACCATCTATGAAGTAGCGGTCCCGAAAGCCCTTTTGGGGCCAGCCAAGCTGGAGTCCGGTTTCGAGATGGGCTTCAACTTCGTCGTCAATGACCATGACGGCTTTGGGCGGACCCGGGTAGAATGGACCTACGGTACCGCTAGCACCAAGTATCCGAACTTCTTCGGCACGCTGGCTCTGGTGGATTAAGGAAAACCCAGGGATTCTCCCTGGGTTTTCCTTTTCAACCGATGCGATGGGTGGTCCGAAACTCCTTCGGTGTCATCCCCGTATAGTTCTTAAACAACCAGAAGAAGGACGAAGAAGATCCGATACCTACCTCCTGGCAGATGTCTTCCACCCGCAGGTCTGTATAGAGAAGCAGTTTCTTCGCCTGTTCTATTCTCAATTCGTTCAGAAAATCCCGGGGCGGGATCCCCACATCCCTCCGGAAAATCCTTGAAAAGTGGCTCCGGTCGATACCCACATATTCGCTGACATCCTGTACCGTGATGTTGTTCCGATAATTCGAACGCATAAACTTCAAAGCCTTCTGGACGTTCAGGTCCACCGCTTTGGTGGGGCCATGTACGGGAATCGCCACCCATAGGATTTCCAGGATTAGACGCCACAGCATCAACTGACTAACGGCACTCCGATTCTGCTCCAGGCTTTCCACCAGTTCCTGCAAGATCACACCGACCCGCCCCGTATCGTCGTAGACCGACCAAGGGGGCCAGTGGACGTTGTGTCCGCCCAACTCCCGAATCTCCGCAAGTATATGATCCGCTCCAAATTCACCGTGCTCATGGGGAGTAAAGACGAACTCGCAGTTACCAACGACGGATTCCTTCGGATGCGGATGCTTACCGTGTACCAGACCCCCGGTGATCATAATAAACTTCCGCGGGCCCAACACTACCACCTCTCCCCCCACTTCCGTCACCATTTCCCCGGAATAAACATACATGATCTCGATTTGTTGATGTCGGTGAGGGTTCATGGAATATCCCTTAGGATCCTTGCGGAGGTAGTAGTAACGGATTTCCGGCACGTGGGGTTTTCTCCACAGCTGCTTCCTATTGAAATCCCAAACATATTCCATCGCCCGCACTCTCCCTCTCCACCGGCTGCTATTCCTCTACTCTGCTTTGGATATCCCTCGCTGAGAAATTCCGAGCCAAGACTTGCGGAAGAATAGACAGCCATTTCAGTTTTCTGTATCCATTCTTCTTAGTCGTGCGCACCTACGGAAGGACTTCCCACCAGGTCACAAACCCATAGAGTTCTATCCTCGGCATACGGTGAACAATGGTTACCGTTGACATCTTGTGAGATCATTCCAGTGAGACCCCGAAACCAACCGTCTGATATGATCTTTTCGCCCACCAGGTAAGCAAATCCTTTCACCAGTAGCCATTTTGCTTTATCTAGAGGAACGATATGGCATGTCTTTGATCTCTTTCATCGTCTTTAACCCTTTTCCCTGGAATTGATGTCACAAATCCGTAGCTTTTCTTGAAAATTGCCCCACAAGATAGCACTTACTTGCAAAACCAAGGTGCTATAATGAAAACGATTCCTATAGGTTTCCTTTTTCGTTTGTCTACAACCACTACCCCATACAGAAAGGTGTCAGGTTCTATGAGTTTACGATATGCAGTCATTGGCCTTGGAGCTAGATCGTCCATGTATTGCAAATTCCTCACTTCCAAAGAGACCGACAATGAACTGGTGGCCCTGCTGGACACTAACCGGACCCGGATGGAACGGGCAAAGGAAGTAATGGGTCTGGATTTGCCCACCTATCTGCCCCACCAGTTCGAAGAAATGGTTAAGAATGAAAATGTGCAGGGGCTCGTGGTCACCTCTCCCGACTACACCCACGACGAATACATCATCAAGGGGTTAAGGTTGGGACTGCGGGTGATCACGGAAAAACCAATGACCACCGATGAGTACAAGTGCAAGACAATTCTAGACACCGTTAAGGAGACGGGGAACGATTGCATCGTAACCTTCAACTATCGGTACAGTCCCTATCGAGCCAAGTTGAAGGAGCTGTTGCAGGAAGAGATCATTGGCAAGATCACCATGGTAGACTTCCACTGGTATTTAGACACCAGCCATGGTGCGGACTACTTCCGCCGCTGGCATCGGGAAGCATCGAAATCAGGGACCCTCTTGGTGCATAAGGCTACCCACCACTTTGACCTGGTAAACTGGTGGCTTGCGGCCCGACCCGTGGCGGTGGCAGCCTTTGGGGCAAATAGCTTCTACAATCCCAGCACCTCCCCCTACAGCACCCGATGTAAGACCTGTCCGCGAACTTCTGAGTGCCGGTTCTTCATGAACCTGGAAAAAAACGATCATCTAAAGGCGTTGTACCTGGATGCTGAGGCAGAAGACGGATACTTCCGGGACCGCTGTGTCTTCTCCCCCGAAATCAATATCTGGGACACGGAAACGCTCATCGTTCGCTACGATCAGGGTCAGCTGCTGAGCTATTCCCTCTACAATTACGCACCCTACGAAGGGTACAGGATCGCCTTTGTGGGCACTAAGGGACGGATCGAGCAGGAAGTCATCGAGGCTGCCTATGTGAAAACCGAAAAGGGTGTTGTGCGCAAGGGCATCGGTGCGGTCAAGACCATGGTGTATCCTTTGTTCGCAGAACCCTACGAGGTGCCTGCGGAACAGCACACCGGAGATCACGGAGGCGGCGACCCGCGGATGTTGCGAGAGCTTTTCGCAACCAAACAGGAAGGAAATGTGCTGCACCAGCAGGCCACCAGTTTTGATGGAGCCATGTCCATATTGGTCGGCGTGGCCGCCCGCCGGTCCATCGAAGGGCAACAGATCATCTGGATCGAGGATCTGCTCAACCCGGGGCGAAGGTAATCTCGGTTACATCGAAATAAGTGGAGCCCCTGGAGTCAAAGGCCTTCCAACAGGAGGGTCTTTGACTTATACGTCTTTTTTGAACCTTCCAGTCTCCCTCTTGCATCATTCCCTCACCGCAGTTGGTCCCAACTATCCCCCTTTCTTAATTACTACCCGTCCCCGCCCTCACTGCTAGCCTATCCCTAGGTCATCTTGCCGGGGTGGTTTTTCCCAAAGGCGGTGGAAAAACCGTAGGCATATTGGACCAGCTGATCTAGGGACAATTGACCCGTGAATACTATCCAACATGTGGACAAGCACTTCCTCCACGGCCAGTTTCTTCTGACCACTAGGCCTCCTCTGGAGGGGAGTCGGTATGTTGGCTAGAAGGGAAGGTTACTGCGGCTGTATCCCCGTACCTATACGTCGAGAGACTCCTGCAACCAAGTAGGATCCTTGGCATCCAACCCTCTCCCCTTCCATTCTGACCTCCACCACATCTCTGTAGCGGATTACCAGAGGCCGTCCATGATCAGGAACTGTCCCTAAATGCGAGACCGATTAGTACCTCGACGGCACCCATGCAAGCATCGACGGAGTACCGTATCCCCCAGAACCAGGTCAAGGCCCGTAAGCACATCATGGAATTTGCCCTTTCCTTTACACGATAGGACACGGAGTCCGCTCAGTTCGTTTCCTACAAAGGAGAAGGGAACTTAGTGCTCCTAGCTCAGTGCCTTCCCCTTTTTTCGGTTCCCACCAACGGGATCAAGTTTGACAGGAATTCAAGGGTGTGTTATGGTAAAATTACTTAAATTGTTACGTAATTCTAACCTTTTCTTACATCATAGTTTACGTTCGGTTCATTGGATACATAGATACTACGCACGATAATCGCGGTAGGTGGCAAAGATCCGGTGATCTCATCGGCATCATCCCAGGAAAGGAAGTGGCCTGTTGAAAGAAGGCAAAGTCACCGTCCAGGATCTAGCCAGATTAGCCGGAACGTCCACAGCCACTGTCTCGCGGGCGCTCAATGACAAAGCGGGAGTCAGTGAGGAGCTTCGCGCAAGGATCAAGCAATTGGCAAGGCACCACGGGTACATTCCCAAAAGGAAGTACCAAGAGGAAATACTGTTGGTCTTACCCTCGGCGGATATCTCCCTCGCGAGCCCTTATACCAAGGGCCTTGCGGTGTTACAAGAAGGACTGTTGCGCAGTGATTGTGTGGTAATCAGTGACTACTCCCGGAACCCTAAAGCCCAACTGCAGATCATGAAAAGCAGGGATATTAAACTGGTCATCTACTTCTGTTGCACACCGGATACCGCAGTGTGCACCGAAGCGGTGAGATCCCAGGTACAACTGGTGCTGATCCATCGGGAAAGCACCCTTCCTAACGTTTCTTCCTTCATCAGTGACGATTGCTATGGTGGGTATCTTGCCACCTCCCACCTATTGGCCCAAGGTAGAAAAAAAGTGGCTTTCCTGGGTCTTGATCAGGACCATTATTCCCCCCGGATGCGTTGGGAGGGATACTGCAAAGCCATGTCCGAACAGGGGCTGCCCCCCCTGCGCTGGGAAGAGGCCATCCTTCGTTCGCTCGCACTCGGTGAACAAGTCCGGGAAAAGGGTGTCAACGGAGTTTTTGTCTGGGCAGATCATGTGGCGCAGCGACTGATGGAAGTCTTGCATTATCAGGGGGTGGCGGTTCCCCACCAGGTAGCAGTGGTGGGCTACAATGATCTGGCCTCCATCGTAGAAAACACGGTGCCGCCGTTGTCATCGGTAAACTGGCCCATCGATCAGGTCTGTCAGTGGGCCATGGAATACATCACCCAGTATCTCACCCGGGGCTCCCAGATCCGTCCCATGAAGGTGAAGATTGCCCCGGAGCTGATTGTTCGAGACTCCTCTAAAACCACCGGTTTAGGAAAGACACTATCATCGTGAGATTACAAAGGGTTGGAGGTGAGTTTTTTATCCGCTAAGAGCCAGGGGGAAGGGAGGCGATTAACCGGGATTTCGCAGGGTTACCCTTGAAAAATGGCGACAGATAAAGGAAAAGTGCCTTCCCATGGGGAATTCTTAACGGGGACAGCATCCCAAGGACACCCCGAAGGAGGCACCTTTCTGGTGAG
>DUMW01000117.1 GCA_012839765.1 Bacillota bacterium | reverse complement strand
CGGTGCTCTAGGGCTCCATAGGAACCGAAGTGAATCCTCCATCTGGAAAGCGAGATTGCCAGGGCTTGGCAGGAAGTCCTAAAACACTGGGAGGCATTCCAAAACCGACTGGAACGCCTTCCCAAAGATGATCCTGTTACCACCGTCACCCGGGATTAGTGGGTAATTCCGCTTCTGAGTCTACTGGGCTATGAGTTGGTTTACCCGGGCGGCCCAAGTGGAGGGCAAGACTTACGCGATCTCCCACTGGGCGGGATCGGATGAAGGAGCGCCACCAGTGCATGTGGTGGGTTGTGGTTATTCCTTGGACCGAGCTTTCCGACGATAGTCCTGATGTGGTACGGCAGAAATCCAAAGACTATCAGGAGTCACGCACCAACCTATGGCGCTAGTTTACTGCCTGTCATCTTTGGACTGCTGCCTTCTTTGCGCGTATTGGGATAGAAGACGGTCACAGTATGGTTCCGCTTACCGGTGACTTGCATGATTTCCTCGGCGGATTTGTAAACGAAAGACTCGTTGCGCGTGTCTGGCAAATGGCCGAAAAATACCGGTTCTTCCACTGGCGACTGGAGTTTCCGGAGGTATTTTCGCAAGGTGGCTTTGACGTACTACTCTGTAATCCTCCTTGGGAACGTATTGACCTGGAGGAAGAAGGATTTCTTAGGACGCGGGACAGGGAGATCGCTGATGTTCCTAATCAAGCAGCTCGGCGGAGGTCGATTGAGAACTTGCCCAGAACTAATCCCGCTTTTTGGGAGGAATATCGGGAGGCCAAGCACCTAGCAGAGGCGCAAAGCAAGTACTTTTCGAGAAGCGGACGCTATGCGCTTACTGCCCGTGGACGTATTAATACTTACAGTGTCTTTGCCGAGCTTTTTTGTCGGCTTCTTCGGGTCAGTGGCCGCGCTGGATTGGTATTGCCTACGGGTATTGCCACCGATAATAATAGCAAGACTCACTTTGCCCACTGGGTAGAGAGCGGGCGGTTAGTGAGCCTATGTGACTTTGAAAACCGAGAGGGTGTTTTTCCCGGAGTACATTGGAGTTACCGATTCGCCCTCGCGAACTGGGCCGGCCCGATGGTGTTTGCTTTACTAATGGCAAAGAAGTGTGGCTGCCCCTTTACGAGGCCAAGATGATCTGGCAGTTTGATCATCGGTTTGGGACATATAAGGGTGTGCCGGAGAATACCTCGAATACCCATCTTCCTACACCAGGCGAGGATGAGTATGCCGATCCAGATTACTTTGTCTTGCCGCGTTACTGGATAAGGGAAGAAGAAGCCGAGGCGCGACTCGAGCAACGTAGTCGCGACGGTACAAAGCCTGTGTGGAAGTGGGCGCGGGGGTGGCTGTTGGGGTTTAGGGACGTGACTAATGCCACCAATGAGCGTACTGCCATCTTCACTGTCGTGCCTCGGGTGGGGGTGGGAAACAAGATTCCGTTAATCCTGTTGAACGATGTCGGTGCGCTGAGAACAGTTTGTTTCATTGGGAACTCTAATAGTCTTGTGTTCGACTTTGTGACTCGCCAAAAAATCGGTGGTACATCTCTCAGCTATTTCATCTTCAAACAACTACCCGTTCTTCCGCTAGATGCCTATACCGCGTCGGATCTTTTGTTTATCGTGCCCCGAGTGCTGGAGCTAGTGTATACTGCCCGGGATCTGGAGCCTTTTGCACGGGATGTGTGGCAGAAGTGTCCGCGGGAGCTGCGGCAGGAGATTGTCCGCCGCTGGCAAGAGTGTTCGGGCGGAAGGATAACGGTGAATCCCGACGTTCAAAGGATTCCACCCTTCCGCTGGGATTCGGAACGGCGTGCTGTTATACGGGCAGAGCTTGACGCCTATTACGCTAAGCTTTACGGATTAACCCGGGAGGAACTGTGTTACATTCTCGACCCAAAGGATGTTTATGGACCCGACTTCCCAAGCGAGACCTTCCGCGTACTCAAAGAAAAGGAGAAGCGCGAGTATGGGGAATATCGGACTCGGAGGTTGGTTCTGGAGGCATGGGACTTGTTGGAGGCGAAGGGAGAGGCTCTCGAACGGTCATCTTGAGTGTTATAAGCCCGGTATTCGTAAGAAGGGAAATGTAAGCTTGTGGTTCGGCAGACAATACTTGCTCGGGTCGGGGCGTGTG
The DNA here is from genome assembly GCA_012839765.1 of Bacillota bacterium. Classification (NCBI taxonomy): domain Bacteria; kingdom Bacillati; phylum Bacillota; species Bacillota bacterium. The sequence continues at coordinate 12,486 of DUMW01000117.1, read as the reverse complement.
CGTGGCGTTGAACCACTGCAGCGCATAAACCTGCAATCTCTTTCGTCATCGGAGATGACTCTATATGGACAGGACGGCAAATTCTATGTGGTCATGCCCGCTTGCGGTGGATTTCCCTATGTGTTAGTTCACTTTTATCCTACGGGGTATTGACGGGCTGTGGCTTTGTCGTCGATAGCTGTATAAGGGGGCCCTCTTGGAAGGGGCCCCTGTAAGTATCTGAGGGTCGTAATGGAGATATTTGGAGTTAACGAGTGAGTGGATGCAGGGCGAGGTGCTCGGGTCTAGTTTCTGCTCTGCGCCATCCTAATGTGGCTCCCAACGAGGAAGGAACAGCAGCAACCAATGGCTTTCGTAAGCTGGCGGCTTTGTGTCGGCAACGAGTATCCGATGGTCAGACCACAAGTTCTACGTTGGTCTGACATGAGGTAGGCTTTTTGTATGATTTTTCTCCAGAGACAAAAACTCACGGTAGTCGATAACCAGCGCAATTGACGCCGCACTTTACTCTGATTACCGGGCAGCTCAACGGAAAGCATGCCTTTGGTTAGAATATTCCATCGCTATCCTGCCGCGAAACAGGCAATGGATCGGATATACGCCTTGATACGGTTCACCTGGATAGGAGATGTTCCTATGTTAGGGAGAGAAGAGTTGTGGGTCCGATGGCGCAATAAGTGGGCTTCATCGGGGTTATTCCAAGGCCTCTTTGTGCTATCAGTTTCTTGGAGTCTTGTTTTGTTGGGTTCGGGAATAGTCTTCTACCAACCAATTCGTCGTGAACGTTGGCTTTTAGCCGTGTACTACGCACTACGTCAGTTGTCTGAACAAAACGCAGTGGTACATTTGGTTATCCTAGGTCTTACGAGAGTAAAGGATTGTTCCTTGTTAACTTGGTGGAGCCGATCCGTGTGCTCGGGTAGTGAAGTCTGTGGATCCAGGGACAACTCTGGCTACTCTTATCTGCCCAGGACATACTATGTGTACAACAGACCAAGCAGGTTTTCACCGGAAGTGAGTAAGATTGTCTCTGTAGACAACCATAGCAGGAGAGAGCCTCGCTTTCGTCCTGGCAACTGTACATGCACAAGTCAGAGAAAAGGATGTTGAACGTTGAACGTTGAAATGTTGAACTGGCATGTTGTTTTCTAATTGGTATGTTCTTCATTGCGGGTGGTCTAGCGATGCATGTGCTCAGATGGTCTTTTTCTCCGCCGAGTATAACACCCTACCATCGGAGGGCAAGGCCTAGGCCAACGTATAAAGTCTGGCCCTGCCCATGGGTGTTTCGTTCTATGCAAACGGTTTTCATCTATTCTCTGTAGGGGGTGTATCCTTTGATGGGACTGGCAGTCTCTACCACGCCGGCAGCTTTGTTTACGTTGATCTCTACGGTCTGCTTTATCATGATCGCCCAAGGCTACGACAAACGGGCAGGATTTCGACAGCGTCGAGGGGGGGTGGGCAGCGTGGTCTTTACCGTGGCGGTATTGGTCCTGGTGGGCATTCTGATGATCTATGCCACCCGGCCCACGAAGGTGACCTTTCTTGACACAGGACTCAAGCTCCATGGTATGTATGGCGTGCAGTACTCCTGGGAGGAGATCGAACAGGTAAAGTTACTTCAGGAATTGCCCACGATACGCACCCGGACCAATGGTTCTGCGGTAGGATCCCACCTGAAAGGCTATTTCCAGACCGCAGAATACGGTAAGGTGAAACTACTGGTGGACAGATCCAAGCCGCCCTTTATCTATCTGGAAGTAGACAATTCTATCGTTATCTTCAATGTGGGCACAGCCGAGGAGACGGAGGCCCTTTTTCAAGAGCTTAGCCAAAGGGTGGAGGCTGAGCGGACATAGGCCTTCCAGACTACTCTTTCTAAAACTGGGTTGTTCTTGACTGGGATTTGAATGGGTTTTTAGGAATGGTAAGATATAGGGGAAGAATAGGGATGCGGAAGGAAGGATGACAGATGGCGAAAGTGCCTAGTCGGGCAGAGGCCTATGAGCTTTTGACCCGCTACGTAAAAAGTGACAACCTCATTAACCACGCTTTGGCGGTAGAGGCGGTGATGGCTCATTTCGCCGAGCGTTTTGCACCGGATGAGGTGGAGAAGTGGCGGGTTATTGGTTTGGTGCATGATTTGGATTATGAACAGTATCCCGATGAACACTGCCAGCGGGTGAAGGGGATCCTGGAGGCCGAAGGGTGGCCGTCGGAGTACATCCGTGCGATCCAAAGCCACGGCTGGCAGATCTGCACCGATGTGGAACCGAAGGAGACCATGGAAAAGGTGTTGTACACCATTGATGAGCTAACAGGCCTAGTGGTGGCCACCGTGCTGATGCGACCCAGTAGGAGTATCTTGGATCTATCGGTAAGTTCCCTGAAAAAGAAATGGAAGCAGAAGAATTTCGCCGCTGGTGTGAACAGGGAAGTGGTGGAGGCGGGAGCGGAAATGTTGGGCATGGACTTAGATGAGATCTTTGCGGAGACCATAAAAGGGATGCAAAAGGCAGCAAAGGAGTTGGGTTTGGCCGGGGAAGCGGGGGATCTTTGATTGGCCAAAGATGGAGACTTGGAATATGGTAGAGGTGGTAGGACCTGGGTTTCTACCTACCTAGACAAACATCTTCCCCTCAGGTATAATTTACTAGGCGGCTTATTACACCGGTGGGACAGATTTAGGCCGCAGCGGGGCATGCTTTATCCCGGAGCCTGGTCCGAGGAGGAATATTGTAGCAGATACAGAGGTATTTGCTGGCTGACTTATGGAGAAAGTAGAAGTGCTGCAAACGGTTGTACCCGAAAGCCGGGAATTAATTGAACGACGGTATATCATCCTGAGGAATATCTATTTTTCCCAGCCGGTAGGGCGACGGGCCCTTGCGGCCAAACTAGACCTCAGTGAACGCACAATTCGGAGGGAAGTGGAGGTCCTGCGGCAACAGGGCCTGGTGGAGCCAGATCCCTTAGGGATGCAGTTGACCCCGGAAGGCGAAGCGGTCCTAGCTAGTCTCACGGAATTCCTCCATGATCTTTTGGGACTGGGGGAGTTGGAACGCAGCCTGGAGAAGTTGCTGAATCTGAAAGAAGTTATCGTGGTGCCGGGGGATTCGGACCGAGACGAGACCATCAAGAAGGAGATTGCCAAGGCCACCGCCCGTTTCTTACTCAAGCGGTTGCATGGTGGGCAAGTCTTGGTGGTGACCGGTGGGACAACCTTGGCAGAGGTGGCCCGCTACTTGCCGCCTTTGCAGGACAAGAAAGAGGTAGTGGTAGTGCCGGGGCGTGGCGGCCTAGGTGAGAATGTGGAGCTGCAAGCCAATACCATTGCCGCGGCCTTTGCCAACCACTTGGGAGGTACCTACCGGCTGCTGCATGTGCCCGATGACCTGGACCAAGAGGTGCTCTCCACCATTTGTAATGAGCCCAACGTCCGGGAGATTGTGGACCTGATCCGCTCTGCAGATATGGTCCTCCACGGGATCGGAACTGCCCAGGAGATGGCCCGCCGGCGCGCCCTCAGTGCTGAACAGAGAAAGAAACTGTTCGAGAGCGATGCCGTCGGGGAAGCCTTTGGTTACTATTTCAATAAGCAGGGCGAGATCGTCTATTCGGTGACCAGTGCCGGTTTGCATTATCACGATCTTGCCAATATTGGTCTTGTGGTGGCCGTAGGAGGCGGGCATACTAAAGCCGATGCGATTGTGGCGGTGCTGTCCCGCGGTTACCAAGATGTACTCATAACCGACGAAGGAGCTGCTCGCAAGATCCATGCCGGGTTAACCGGTAACGCGGGCTGATCCGATATACCTAAAGGAAGTTGGCAAGAAAGCTCAGGAAGGAGAGAGTGTCTGATGGCAATTAAAGTTGCGATTAATGGGTTTGGTCGAATTGGACGCAATGTGTTTAGAGGTGCATTCAGGGATCCTGAGATTGAGTTTGTAGCAATTAATGACCTGACCGATGCGAAGACCTTGGCCCATTTGCTGAAGTATGACTCGGTACATGGCGTTTTGGATGCAGAGGTTTCCGCCACCGATGATGCTATTGTTGTAGACGGGAAAGAGATCAAGATCTTTGCCGAAAGAGATCCGAAGGCGCTACCTTGGAAAGAGTTGGGCGTAGAGTATGTGATCGAGTCCACCGGTGTATTCCGGAAGAGAGATCAGGCCCAGTGGCACATTGACGCTGGTGCGAAGAAGGTCATCATTACCGCTCCGGCGAAGAACGAGGACCTGACCATTGTGATGGGTGTCAACGAGGATCAGTACGATCCGGCTAACCATCATGTGGTTTCCAACGCATCCTGTACCACCAACTGCTTGGCTCCTGTGGCCAAGGTGCTCCATGAGAACTTTGGGATCAAGCGGGGCTTCATGACCACCGTTCACTCCTATACCAATGACCAGCAGATCCTGGACCTGCCCCACAAGGACTTGCGCCGGGCTCGGGCTGCAGCCATGAGCATTATCCCCACCACCACCGGTGCCGCTGTGGCCGTTGGCTTGGTTCTGCCTGAACTGAAGGGTAAGCTTGATGGTTTCGCCATGCGGGTTCCCACTCCTGACGTATCCATCGTGGATCTGACCTGTGAACTGGAGAAACCGGCTACTGTTGAAGAGATTAACGCTGCTTTGAAGGCCGCGGCCGAAGGCCCCATGGCCGGCGTCCTGGCTTACACCGAGGAGCCCTTGGTTTCCATGGACTACCTTGGAAATCCCAATTCCAGCATTGTGGACGGCCAGTTGACCAACGTTATGGAAGGCAACTTCGCCAAGGTCGTGGCTTGGTACGACAATGAGTGGGGTTATTCCCTCCGGGTGATTGACCTTGTAAAATACATGGCATCCAAGGAGTAAGCTTGTTTCCCTGACCGGGTATCTTTACCCGGTCATTTCTTGCGGAGGTGATTGCGGTGCAGAAGATGAGTATTCGCGATATCGATGTGAAGAACAAGAAGGTTCTTGTCCGGGTGGACTTTAACGTACCGATGCAAGATGGTGAAATTACCGACGATACCCGGATTCAGGCTGCCTTACCTACGATCAATTATCTGATTGACCAGGGGGCAAAGGTGATTCTGTGTTCCCACCTGGGCCGTCCCAAGGGCAAAGTGACGGCGGAGTTTCGCCTGGATCCCGTGGCGAAACGGTTGAGTGAGCTTTTGAATCGGAACGTGGTGAAGGTTGACGACTGTATCGGCCCGGCAGTGGAAGAGGCCGTAGATAAAATGGAGCCCCAGGATGTCCTCCTTCTGGAGAATGTCCGGTTCTACGCGGAAGAGGAGAAGAATGATCCTGAATTTGCGAGAAAGTTGGCCAGCATCGCCGACATCTACGTAAATGACGCCTTTGGTGCCGCCCACCGGGCCCACGCTTCCACCGAGGGCGTGGCTAAGTACATTCCGGGCGTGGCCGGTTTCCTCATGGAGAAGGAACTCTCCGTGATGGGCAAAGCTTTGGAGAATCCCGAGCGGCCCTTTGTAGCCATTCTGGGTGGCGCGAAGGTGAAGGATAAGATTGGTGTGATCCGGAATCTGCTTTCGAAGGTGGATTCCCTGCTCATCGGCGGTGGCATGGCTTATACCTTCCTCAAGGCAAAGGGCTATGAGATTGGTAAGTCCCTACTGGATGAAGAGGGCCTTACGTTGGCCCAGGAGCTGATGGACCTGGCCGAAAGCAAGGGCGTAAAACTATTGCTGCCGGTGGATGTTGTGGTGGCGGAGCGGTTTGCCGCGGATAGCCCCCACAAGACGGTGGATGTGGACGCCATTCCTGCTGACTGGATGGGTCTGGATATTGGTCCCAAGACCCAGGCGGTTTTTGGGGATGTCATCAAGGAAGCCAAGACCGTGGTTTGGAATGGTCCCATGGGTGTATTCGAGATGGATGCCTTTGCCCAAGGTACCTTTGAGGTGGCCAAGGCCTTAGCCGAGTCTGATGCAGTGACCATCATCGGTGGTGGAGATTCCGCAGCGGCGGTGGAGAAAGCTGGTTTGGCGGAGAAAATCACCCATGTTTCCACCGGCGGAGGTGCGTCTTTAGAATTCCTAGAAGGGAAGGCGCTGCCTGGGGTGGAGGCGTTGATGGATCGGAAGTAGTCCGCACCCTCCACCCCTTGGTGGAGGGCTTAGATTTATCTTTGTTTGGGGGAAGTTGAGGATGCGGAAACCGATTATTGCGGGAAACTGGAAGATGAACGGCATTATTGCCGAAGCGGAACAGCTCAGCCGCCAGGTGGCGGAACAGACGGCCACGTACAATGAAGTGGAAGTGGTGGTCATTCCAGTTTTCACGGCCCTGACGAAGGTGTATGATGTGATTAAGGACACCCATGTAAGACTGGGTGCCCAGGATCTGTTCTGGGAGGAAAAGGGTGCCTATACCGGGGAAGTGTCCCCCAGCATGCTTCGGGATGTGGGTTGTGAGTATGTGGTGGTGGGCCATTCGGAACGGCGCCAGTATTTTCACGAGACCGATGAAGACGTGAACAAGAAGGTAAAGGCTGCTTTGTCTTACGGGTTAAAGCCGATTATGTGTATCGGAGAGACCCTGGAGCAGCGGGAGGCGGGTCTCACAGAACAAGTGGTCATCGGTCAATTGCAGGCCGGTCTGCGGGATGTGTCCACGGAGGAAGTGGAGAAGATCGTAGTGGCTTACGAGCCCGTTTGGGCCATTGGTACCGGTCGTACCGCCTCCGCGGAGGAGGCCAACCGGGTCATTGGATTAATTCGGAACACGGTGAAGAAACTATACTCCGAGGCTGTAGGTGAGGCTATCAGGATTCAATATGGTGGCAGTGTGAAGGACAGCAATGCAGACGAGATCATGCAGCAGCCGGAGATCGACGGTTGTCTGGTGGGTGGAGCCAGTCTGGATGCCACGGCCTTTACGGCCATTGTGGCGGCAGGTGCAAAGTCGGTGTGTTAAGGAGGAAGACAGTGGGTATGAGACCAGTGGCGCTGGTAATCCTGGATGGCTGGGGTTACAGCGAGATCAGCGAAGGTAACGCTGTGGCGCAGGCCAGGACGCCAAACATCGATGGATATTTCAGCAATTACCCCCATACCCTGTTACAGGCTTCGGGTCCCTGTGTGGGCCTGATGGAGGGTCAGATGGGGGATTCTAATGTGGGTCACTTGAATATTGGTGCGGGCCGGATCGTCTACCAGTACGTGGAGCGCATCAATGTGGCGATTAGAGACGGATCCTTTTTCAGCAACCCGGTGATCCTACAAGCCATGACCCATGCTAAAGAGCAGCAAAGACCGTTACATCTCATGGGCCTAGTGTCCCCAGGGGGCGTGCACAGCCACAGCAATCATCTGTATGCCTTGCTCCAACTGGCAAAGCAGCAGGGACTAAGGGAGGTATATGTCCACTGCTTCTTAGATGGGCGAGATGTGCCGCCCAAAAGCGCTGCGGAGTACGTGCAGGACTTGGTGGACAAAATTGGAGAAATCGGTGTGGGCAGAATTGCCACCATTTCCGGCCGGTACTATGCCATGGATCGGGACCGGCGCTGGGAACGGGTGCAAAAGGCCTATGACGCTTTGGTCCTGGGTGAGGGGCGCACTGCTACGGATCCGGTACAGGCGGTACGGGATGCCTATGCAGCCGGCGAGACCGATGAGTTTGTCATACCCACAGTGCTTACTTCCAACGGTGAGCCTACGGTGACCATAGACGAAAACGATGCGGTGATTTTCTTCAATTTCCGCAGTGACCGGGCGCGACAGCTAACCTATGCCTTTGTGCGGGAGGATTTTACCGGCTTTGAGCGGAAAAAATGGCCCCGGGTATTTTTCTGCAGCTTTACCCAGTATGCCGAGGATCTGGATATTCCCTACGCCTTTGATCCCGATGCACCGGAGAAGACCTTGGGCCAGGTGGTCAGTGAAGCAGGCTTGACCCAATTGCGCATTGCGGAAACGGAAAAGTATGCCCACGTGACCTTCTTCTTGAACGGCGGGCAGGAAGTGGAATTCCCCGGCGAAAGAAGGCGCTTGATTCCGTCGCCGAAGGTGGCTACCTATGATCTACAGCCGGAGATGAGCGCACCGGAGGTTACCGAGGCGGTGCTGGAAGAGATCGAAAAGGGTGTGGACCTTATCGTTTTGAATTTTGCCAACTTGGACATGGTGGGGCACACGGGAGTAATGGAGGCCGCGGTAAAGGCCGTTGAAGCGGTAGATGCGTGCCTGGGCAAGGTGGTACAAGGGGTCAGGGAGGCCGGAGGTTGTCTATTGGTAATTGCGGATCATGGCAACGCGGAGCAGATGATCGATTACGACACGGGCAAGCCCCATACCGCGCATACCAGCAACCCGGTGCCGGCAGTTTTGATTTGCGATGAGCTGAAGGATCAGGTTAAACTACGTTCGGGGATCCTTGCCGATGTGGCTCCCACTATTTTAGAGCTATTAGGGATAGAGAAGCCCGAGACCATGCTGGGCGAGTCTTTGATTGTGAAGGAGGCAGAATGATGAGCATTATTGATGGTGTAGTTGCAAGACAAATCTTGGATTCACGGGGTAACCCCACCGTGGAAGTGGAAGTGTATCTAGCCGATGGCAGTATGGGGCGTGCGGCGGTGCCCTCCGGAGCTTCCACCGGTGCCTTTGAGGCGGTGGAATTGCGGGACGGGGACAAGGACCAGTACCTGGGCAAAGGTGTACTTAAGGCTGTAAGCAATGTCAATGAGAAGATCGCTGAGGAACTGGTGGGCTGGGATGCCCTGGACCAGGTGGGGATTGACACCTTCTTATGTGAACTGGACGGTACCGAGAACAAGGGCAAGCTAGGGGCTAATGCCATCCTTGGTGTGTCCATGGCCGTAGCGAAGGCTGCCGCTAACTCCCTGGGACTGCCCCTTTACCGCTACCTGGGTGGTACCAACGCCAAAGTGCTTCCGGTTCCCATGATGAACATTCTTAACGGTGGACAGCATGCGGATAACAACGTGGACATCCAGGAGTTCATGATCATGCCCGTGGGTGCAAAGCGGTTCTCCGAGGCTTTGCGGATGGGCGCCGAAGTGTTCCACAGTCTGCGAAGTGTCCTGAAGGAGAAAGGCCTGAATACCGCGGTGGGCGATGAGGGTGGTTTTGCTCCCAATCTTAGTTCCAACGAAGAGGCCATTGAAGTGATCCTGGACGCCATTGAGCGGGTGGGTTATACCCCGGGTGAGGATGTCCTCATCGCTCTAGACGTAGCTTCCACTGAGATGTTTGCCGATGGCAAGTACAACTTCGAGGGCGAAGGCGTAGTCCGGACCCCCGAAGAGATGATCGCTTTCTACGAGTCCCTAGTGTCCAAGTATCCCATCATTTCCATCGAGGACCCCTTGAGCGAGGAAGAGTGGGATAGCTGGAAGGAAGCTACTGCTACCTTGGGCAAGAAGATCCAGATTGTCGGGGACGACTTGTTTGTGACCAACACTAAGCGGTTGGCCCGGGGTATTGAGTTGGGTGTGGCTAACTCCATCTTGGTGAAGGTGAACCAGATCGGCACCATCACCGAGACACTGAACGCGGTGGAAATGGCCAAGAAGGCCGGTTACACCGCAGTGATTTCCCACCGGTCCGGCGAGACCGAGGACGTCACCATCGCGGATATCGCGGTAGCCACCAACGCTGGCCAGATCAAGACCGGTGCACCGAGCCGTACCGATCGGGTTGCGAAGTACAACCAGCTTTTGCGGATCGAAGAGGAACTGGGCGATCTTGCCGAGTACAAAGGCAAGGATGCCTTCTACAACCTACGGTAGGGAAGGGCAAGCACAGGGTGCCGTCGACGGTGCCTTGTGCTTGTTTTCTTTGTTATGGTACGGTACAATAGGCCTTAGCGGAGGTGGTACAGGTGCTGTTAACGGTGCTTTATGTTTTGCAGGCGCTAATTTCCATAAGCCTAATCGTGGTCGTACTGCTGCAGCCTAGCGCCGGTGAAGGTCTCGGATCCATCGGCGGCGGTTCCCAGCTGTTTGCCCGGAAGAAAGGTTCTGTGGAGCTTCTGGAAAAGGCTACGAAAATCCTGGCAACGGGTCTTATGGTCCTGTCGGTGTTGATCGTCGTAATACTTTAGAGGTTTACTTCCTTAGGCGGGCTAGAGGAGCCCGCTTTTTTTGATCCCGGCAGTCGCAGACTCGTGACGGTGACCAAAAGCAGGACCAGGCAGGAAGTGGCCATGCCCACTAACATGCCCGCATAGTCGGAGATGGCACCAATGGCCGCCGGAATGAACATACCACCGAGGGAAGCACTGGTGATCAAAAGACCCGACACCGTTCCGGTAGCGTTCGGGAAAAGATCACTTCCCATGGCGATGACCGTGGGGAAAAGCCCCGCAAGGAAGAATCCCGTGAGCATGAATCCTGTGGTAACTAACAGTAGGGATGTACTGAAGATGGCTACGGTCAACGACAGGGCTGCTCCGCCGGTACAGAGGATGATGGTGCCTTTGTATCCCAGGCAGACACAGATGCGGCTACAGACCAGTCGTCCACCGGAAAGCCCGAGGTTATACAGGGCATGGACGATCGATGCGACGATGGGTGCCAGGCTGAAGGTATCGTTAAGGTATTTCTTCAGCCATCCCATGATCCCTTGGCTTACGCCTGTGTAGGCAAATATGGTAAGGGCCAAGATCCAGAAGACATAATGAACCAAGATCGGTTTGGCCACTTTAAGCTCCAGCCTCTTGCTTTCTTTATTGGAGACAGCCTTCGGGTAGACCAGGTAGAAAGAGGTGAACCCGTAGATGAGGGCACAGGTTGCGATGAGGATATACAGGACTCGCCAGTTATTGGTGGTGGAAAGATAAAACCCGGCCACCAAGGCCCCAAGGCAGGAACCGACGCCGAAGAAGGCGTGCAAGAGGTTCAAGGCCGCGCCCCGTTCCTCAGGATAGATGTCGGCGATCAGGGCGTTGACCGCAATGTCCAACAGGCCGTAACTGAGTCCAGCCACAAATATAAATAGAAGATGTACTAACCAACTGTGGGATAGTGCAAAACCGAGCATGCTGGTGGCTAGAAGCAGAGAACCGGCTACGATTAAGGGTTTGCGACCGTAGGAATCCGACAAGTTGCCTCCGAAAAAGACGGTGCATAGGCGACCTAAGGAGAGTAAAGTGAACAATGTGCCGGCAGTAGCCTGGGAGATCTCATACTCGGCGATCATAAAGGGTAAGGTAGGTCCCAAGACGTTCATCAAGACCCCTAGCAGCATCAAAGCCAGGTGAGCATTGCGAGTCAATATATTCCGTTCCATGACTATATCTCACTTTTCCTTATGTTTTTATGTACAATAATATCCATTGAAAAAAGCAAGGCCCTACGCCTTGCTTGATTATCGGGTTTGGTGGAGGTGAGCGGAATTGCACCGCTGTCCACAAGCAAAGCCACACCGGTCTCTACGAGCGTAGCCCTTATTTTAGCTTCGCCTGCGGTAACTCGTAAGGGCACGATTTACCGTAAGCTAGCCTTTGTGAATTTCCCCCAGTCTTAAAGGCGTGGGACCGGAGTAGCCTACATGCGATGACACCCTTCTTTGCACCCTGTAGGCGAAATGCAAAGGGGCGTGGCCGCTAATTAAGCAGCCAGAGCGTAATCTGCGTGATCGGCAGTTATTTTGGTTCCCGCTGTTTAACGAGGCACGGGACCTCGGCTCGCTACCGATGCACCTTCTGCCTGTGTCGAATCTAATACACCCCCACGGTGATGTTAAGTTTGCTGCCTCTCCTTCAAGGCCCGGGCGATTTGCCGCTGAGTATCGCGCTTGGCCAGGTCCTCACGCTTGTCATAACTGCGTTTACCTCGGGCCAAGGCCAACTCCACCTTGGCAAGGCCGCGGGTAAAATACATACGTAGAGGCACCAAGGTGTATCCCTTTTGCTGTGTCAGACCGACCAATCGGTTGATTTCTCGCCGATGAAGCAGCAACTTTCGCTTCCGTTTCGGTTCGTGATTGAATCGGTTCCCGTGATCGTAAGGGCTTATGTGACAATTATACAAGAAGACCTCGCCGTTTTCAACTCCCGCGTAGCTGTCGGTAAGATTTGCCCTTCCAAGCCGCAAAGACTTCACCTCGGTACCGGACAAGACAATGCCGGCTTCATAGGTTTCCTCGATATGATAATCGTGGCGCGCTTTGCGGTTTTCCGTAATAACTTTAATGGACTCTGGCTTTGCCAAAGGGATCACATCCTAGTTGTTTGCGACTTTCATCCATATTATATTCGGGACTGGACAGATAAGCAAATCCACACCACAGCCAGGTGCAAAGAATGGTGTCAATTGACAGTTGTCGGCGAAAGGGCCCCAAGCGGCGGGTAGCGCAATACTATCAATACTTTGCGCTTTCTGTTTGGTTGCAAAGATAAGACAACTTTGTTATACTGTTCTCATACCAAAGTGGGTTTCAACGGGTCAATTTGACATGGGTGCAGTACGGGCGCAAGTCGAATGACTTGATCAAGT
>DUMW01000116.1 GCA_012839765.1 Bacillota bacterium | reverse complement strand
ACACGGTGAGACTACTGCCAAAGGAGCTTGGCACGCCAGATGAAATATTGGAACGATATGGGATCGAACGGTCAACTTAGCACACGTTCTTTCTTTTTTTCCCTGGGCTTATGTCAAAACCCCAGTAGTAATTTGTAAAACTATGCAGGATATTTTCGCAAAACGTCTAATGTATTGCAGGCTAATGCAGTAGTTGACCGCGCTACTTTACATTTAAGGAGGTTTACGATGTTAGAGAGGATCTTCAAACTCAAGGAACACCAAACGAATGTCCGAACTGAAGTCATTGCTGGTATTACCACTTTCATGACCATGGCCTACATTATCTTCGTCAACCCGTTGATCCTGTCGGACGCGGGCATGGACCAAGGGGCAGTAACTACTGCTACCATCCTGGCGGCAGCCATCACCACCTTTCTCATGGGGGTATACGTCAACTATCCCTTCGCATTAGCCAGTGGGATGGGCCTGAACGCCTTCTTTGCCTATACGGTAGCGGCAAATTATGGGTGGCAGGCCGCGTTAGGTGCAGTATTCATCTCCGGTATTGTCTTCTTAATCTTGGCTGTAACTAACGCCATCACCTACATCGACAAGGCTGTACCACTGGTCGTCAAGCGCGGCGTGGCCGCGGCCATCGGACTGTTTATCGCCTTGATCGGTCTGCGGAACGCGGGTATCGTTGTTGATCATCCTTCAACTCTGGTGACCCTAGGTGACGTCACCGCGAAGGGGCCCTTGCTGGCCATCATCGGCCTAGCCATTACCGCCATCCTCATGGCCCTCCGGGTACGGGGTGCCATCCTAATCGGAATCCTGATTACCACCATCATCGGGATTCCCATGGGTGTGACCGAATTCCAAGGTATTTTCGGCCTACCCGCTGGTTTGAGTCCCATCTTCTTTAAGATGGACATCGCCGGAGCCATCAAAACCGGTTTCTTCGTCATTTTCTCCCTAGTTTTTGTTGACGTCTTCGATACCATGGGAACTCTCCTTGGCACCGGTGCTAAGGCCGGTTTCCTTGATAAGAAGGGCCAGTTACCCAAAGTCAAAGAAGCCATGATTGTAGACGCCGTCGGTACCATGGCCGGCGCCGCCCTGGGAACTAGTACCGTTACCACCTATGTGGAAAGCAGTGCGGGAATTGCCGAGGGTGGACGCACGGGACTCACCTCCGTTGTGGTAAGCATCCTATTCATCGCCTTCTTGTTCCTTACTCCTTTGTCCCAGAGCATTCCCAATGCCGCCACTGCACCGGCGTTGGTAATCGTGGGCGTATTAATGATGGGTGCCATCAAAGACGTAGACTTTGACGATTTCACCGAAGCCTTCCCGGCCTTCATCATCATGGCCTTCATGGCCTTCACCGGAAGTATCGCCAATGGCATCGCTGCCGGCTTCATCGCCTACGTGATTGCCAAAGCGGCTGCCGGTCGTACGAAGGAAGTACATTGGCTGATGTATGTGCTGAGCATCATCGCCATTCTCCACTTCGTTACCCTGGGAAGAGTGGGTTAAAAAACGCGCTGGGCTATTTACCCTTCGGCTCAGCAGACATACTGAACAAGCAACAAGAACGGCATGGCTTGTAGCCATGCCGTTTTTGTTGCTTTCACGAAAACTTCACTGATCCCTTTTTTTTCTGGACGAAACGATCAACTGGTTCTCGAAAAACAAGAAAAACTTGTCCGACCAACAATCTGGCCCCAGAAAAACACTCTGGCCTAACGTGTAAGACAGAACTGTGCCGATGTCAAAAACTGAAGGAATCCTTTGACCACAACCCAGAGGAACCCGATCCTTGGGACTTGTACCCTTCTGTGTAGACATCCCCAGAAGTCACAAAAGCCCACCGGGCAACTCTCCTATGAGGCAAGGACCAAGTAGGCAACCCTACGGCGCCTAACGATAGGGCTAGAAAGTATGCTAGTTTCCACCAAGAGGGTTCCCACCGGACTAGGAACGGTGAGCAAAATTCAACTGCAGTAATGAATTGTGCTTTAACTAACTCCAACTTCCCGGTTCTCGACCGGTTTTCCCTTAATGAAGGCGTCGGCGGGCAGCGCCTTATTGCCCCCTTCTGGTTCTTGCACCACTTGGCATCTCCCCGACAGCTTGCCGCCTTCCTCCACCACTAGGGAACCCACCTGGATATCGCCGCACACCGAACCTGTGGAAGTAATCTTACAGGTCTCCCGTACCTTCAGATTACCCTCAAACCTACCGGAAATATAGCACCGGCAGGCCACCACATCGGCCTGTATAAAAGCTGACTCTCCAATGGTCACAGTCTGCTCAGAGTGGATAGTCCCCCGGACGTTACCATCGATCCGGATATCCCCGGTGAGATTGATGTCTCCTTCCAAGGAGACATCGGGTCCTAAAACAGTCGTGGGCTTGGCCTGTTCCTGGCTGACCTCCTGGGCGCTGCTTGTCAACAACCTTAATGCCACCTTAACACCTCCGTACCCGAGTCTTCAGGGTGCATTTAGATTTTCCATGGCGCCAGCCCACCAAGACAGTGCCTGTCCAGGAGCCGGTATGGTAAGTTTAGTCTAACACGACGGAGATTAGAACGGAAGCCAACGAAAGTTTGTTTTTCCAGACTATACCAAACCCAGGGTCTTTGCCTTCATCACCGCCTGGGTACGGCTGCTGACCCCTAGCTTGCGAAAAAGGCGGTTAGTATGCCATTTGACTGTTCCCTCGGAAAGATATAGAAGCTGCCCAATTTCGCGGTTAGAAAGACCCCGACCCATGGCCTCCAGGATTTGGGCTTCCCGGGAGGTGAGGGAGAGTTCTTCGGTTGATTGGAGCGTGGTGGAGGAATTAGTGGTGAGAAACCCCGCGGCCAAGGCCTGGCACAGCTTACAAATCAATTCCAGCTGCTTGAAGGCAAAGACCCCCTTCACGGTACGATTCTCCAGATAGACCAGATGATCATTGGTGAGGGGATAACAACAAAGGGAGCCAGGCCTGTGTTCTTGGATATAGGGATCTTGGCTGAACACAGGATCCACTAGGGCATCATCCAGGATTACCAACGCTTTCGTGTGAACAACATACATCAGCACCGACCTAGGTAGTAACCGGTGATCCCCCAACGGCGGCTCACCCCGGCTTCCCAAGGAGACCAACTCTTCCTCCGAAACTCGCAAAAGCTCCACCCGGGAGGCCCCCGTAGAAGCCGATAAAACCTCCAGTAAAGTATTCACCACATCCAGTGGTTCCACGGTCAAGTTCTGGAAAACACGGTACAGAAAGTCCTCCTGCTGAACAACAAAGGAGGTAGCCCCATCCATAGCCGGTTCTGGCAGGATTCCGGAGCTTTCGTACACCTCCTGCAACAGTCGCGGATAAGCGGCCCGAAGCAGCCGTTGCTTCCGGATAGCCCCAAAACCACCATACAATTGATGGGCCCGGAATAAATAGATGCGCGCGTTGTCCTCCATTCCCAGTTTCATGTATAACCGAGCTGCCAACTCGCAAGCCAAGGCCCCGTCCAGGAAAAAGTCCTGATGTCCTGCCAACCCAATGGCTAAATTGTAGAACCTCAACGCCCGTTGGACATCGCCCTGTAACCGCTCCTCTTCCGCCGCAAGGACGTAGTACTTGTGAAGGAAATTGTCCGGACAGCTTTGGGACCAAATCTTGAACAGATCCAGGGCCTGGGCCAACGCAGTCTGGGCTTCCTTTAGAGGGGCCACCTGGGCTGCCGCCAGACAAGACCAGTAAAGATACTCAGCGTAAAGCAACTTACCTGCTATCGCCCGCAGATTCCCCGGCAATTTCCTCGCCAACCCGTAGGCCTCCTGGAAACCACCGTGGAGATAGGCGGTCTGGATTTTCAACAGATAGTAAAAGGGTACGATCATGCTGGAATCGCTCTGGAGAAGCCCTACGATACGGAATAGCTCATCATACTTTTCATCGTTCAAGGTGAAGGGCCCGTAGGTTTCGCCCCGCAGATTCTTAATGGTCTGCTCCACCACTTGCAGTAAATCCACCAGGGCCTGCATCCGTAGCCGACGGAGTTGGGCCAAGGCCTCGTGGTTACTCTTTTCCACCATCGCCAGGGATTGGCCCAAGAACCACTGGACTTGCAGCATTTCCGTAAGGGCAGCTCCGACGAAGAGAAAGTCCCCATATTCCTGGGCCTCGGAGGCACATTTTTGGAGAAAGTCCAGGTTTGAACTCACATGCCGGTGCCAATGGTTCATGTAAACACCAATGGTGTAGTACACCCTGTACTGGGGGACGAAGGCTTCCACCTTCTGGGCAAGTTCCAGTGCCAACTGCTGCAGTCTATCCACTTGGGGCAATTCCATGGGGTCGCCACTTAGGAAGGCACCGAAGCAAGCCATGGCAAAGGGAGCATACTCCGTATATCCCTCTTCCAAGGAAAACCCGGCCATGAACACCGAAAGATAACGGAAAAGGGCAGGATTGCATAGGCTAGCCGGGGGAATCAAGTGGGCCACAAGGGCCAGGATCTGTCTAGTCCTCGGATCCGCCGGTTGGGATGCTTCCCGGAATGCGTCTAGCCTATCAGGGGTTAGAAGGCTTCTTACCCTTTGCAGTTCCCGTTGGATATCCTCCTCCGTAGGACAGGAGGGGATATCTAAGCCCAACAGACGCAATGCGTTCAGTCCCGCTTCAATGGCTTCCGCGTCGGTATGACAGGCGGTACACAGGATGGTTTTGCGGGTATAGGCTTCGATTTGCTCCGGTGGTTTGGCCCTTGCCAAAAGGTAGTCCAGCACCACCTCCGCAGCGGCAAAGCCCTCCTCCAAGAACTTGCACCAATAGTATTCCAAATACAGCCCCGCCGTCAAATCATAATACTGCTCCCAACAATGGGTGGGTAGCAGCCGAATCCCCGCCTCCAGATATTGCAAGGCGGCACCAAGGGCAAAGGCAGCCTTGGCCTGCCGGGCTGCTCGCAGATTAAGCCGGGCCACCTGCAAACGTTGCCCTTCGTCCTGCAATAGGCCCTCGGCCAAGTTCAGAAGATCCACACCCTGGAAGACGTCCTGTCCAGTGGATAGATCGTCCAAGAGAACCTGTCCCACTTCATAGGCCACCTGGGCCCGCTCCCCCGGGTCAAACAAGGAGAAGACCGCCTCCCGGACCCGGTCATGGAAAAACCGATAAACCTCTGCTTCTGCCCCGCCGGTCTCCCCATCCTCAAGAATGATACCCATGGTCAGTGCCGGCCGCAGAAGACTACGGGTGTAACTAAGGGATTGACCCAGACAGCGGGCCAGGAGGGACAAAGAAAACTGAACTCCTAAAGAAGCGGCCCGCTTGAGGGCCCCCACGGTCTTGGGCGGCAGGCGCTTGAGACGATTGATCACCACCTCGGTGACCGTCTCTGGCACTTCCGGGGTAACTAACTTCCTTTCGTATTTCCAACACAACTCCTGGGGTGAAAAATAAAGTTCGCCCGCCTCATAGGCATCCTGCAAGAATTGTTTTACATAGAGGGGGTTCCCCGCGGTCTGCTGGTAAACACTGTTAACCAGTTCCTCCAGATTGTTCTGACCCAAGATACCTTCCACCAAAGCCGCGGTATTGTCCAGATCCAAAGACTCTAGGGCCAGCCGTTTGAGGGGTATTCCACCATCTTGTAAGCTGTGTAGCAGCCTGTGGACTGGATGGTCCTGGTCCACTTCCTCGCTGCGGTAAGCCCCTACAAACAAGATACGGCCCCTTGCCTCTTTAAAGGACCGAATCAAAGGCACCGAAGCACTATCCATCCATTGTAGATCGTCGAGGAAGACAACCAAAGGCTGGAGGAACTGGGTCAACAACTGAACCAGAATCTCAAAGGTATGAAAGAAGCGATTGGCCTTCTCCAGGGGAGTCATTTTCCGCAAGGGAGGAAACCCACCGGTCAGTACCTTAAGCAGCGGGATAAACTCCGTCATCAGTCCACCATAGGTCCCCAAGCCCTCCTGTAATCGTTTCCGGCAGGTTGCAATCCCCTCCGCCGGTCCCGCCAGGATATGCCGAATTAAGTTGGTAACTACCCGGACAACACCCCGGTAGGGCACATTCCCCTGATACTGCTCATAGCGACCGGTGACAAAGTAACCCTGTTCTTGCTGCACCACAGACCGCAACTCATCCATTAAGGCGGTCTTCCCCACTCCGGCACAACCGGAGATCATGACCCATTGTCGCTCTCCCCGGCACGCCCGCCCAAAGGCTTCCAAGATTAAGTCCCTTTCCCTTTTCCGACCGTAAAGCCGATGTCCCATCTGCAGCCGGGCAGGAACATCCCCTTGGCCCAAGACAAACTCAGAAATCTTTCCGATAGTCTGCCATCCCCGCACACAACGGACAAGATCCGCCTCTAACCCCTTAATACTCTGGTAGCGTTCCTCCGGGGCCTTGGCCAACAACTTCGCAATAATGCGCCCGAGGGTAATGGGTACTTGGGAATTCAAAGAACAGACAAAGGGCGGTTCCTGGCAGAGGTGAGCCTGGATCCACTCCTGGGGATCCCCAGCTTGGAAGGGGGGGGAGCCCACCAACAACTCAAAAAAGATGACTCCTAGGGAATAGAGATTACTGCGGTGATCCACCGGCCGATTCAGTCTTCCCGTCTCTTCGGGAGACATGTAGGGCCAGTGTTCTGTAGGGTCGGTGGAGGGCTGTAGATAGGCAGTCTGCATACCTTTGTCCAGTCCGATCCTTTGGGGGCAAAGCCCCTTGACCACCTGGCCTCGCTGGTGATACTGGACCAGCAGCCGGCAAAGGGGCAGACTTACAGTCATGAACTCATGAATCCTGTCTATAGCAGTGTCATTTATGTACCGCGTCAAAGGCTGCATGAGACCACCTATCAGGAGAACAAATGTCTCGTTATTCCTGTCTGGCTACACCACAGCTGTAGCCAGACAGGATAGGGTCCAAACACCTACTACTCTACAAGAGAGCCTTAATATTCTTCAGACCCACGGCAACACTATCAATGGGCGCCATGGTATACTCCTCGGTCTCCACAATCAGCCACTCCACGCCAACCTCCCGGGCGGCGGCGATCACACCGGCCAGATCCAGGTCACCATGACCCACTTCCACCTGACGGCCTTCTTTGAAATCCTTCACATGGACCGTAGGACAACGGCCGGCATATTTACGCAGATACTTCACAGGATCCTCTCCACCGCGGAAGACCCAACCCAGGTCCAGCTGGGCTTCCACCTGGGAAGAAGCAGCGGCGAAAATGATGTCTAGGATGTACTCGTCATTGACCTTTTCAAATTCCCAAGCATGATTGTGATATCCAAAGGCAAGGCCATGCTTGGCACACTCTTCGGCCACTTCGGTCAAGAATTCCCCGAACCCTTGCCAGTCCTCATAGGTTTTCAGCTGATCTCTAGGAGCGCCGGGGCAAACAAGCCGGGGCAGTCCCAATTCCAAAGCATAATCGATTGTCTCTTTTAGCTGTTGCTTCAATTGTCCGTAACCTACATGGCTGGAAACCGCCTTTAGGCCTAGATTTGCCAGGACACTTTTCAGTTGGCTAGCGGAAAGTCCCCCGTAGCCGGCAAATTCTACACCCGCGTATCCTTGCTGGGCTACCTTCTCCAAAACACCTAGAAAATCTTTCTGCGTGTCTTCACGTAACGACCACAGCTGCAAAGCGACAGATAGTTGGCTCAACTGGAATGCCTCCTTTATGACAGGAATTCTTGGAAGTTGCCTGCAAAGAGTTTCTGCACATCCCGCTGGATTTCCTCTTTTGTCACCACCCAACCGGTCTCCAGCAAATCACTATATTTATCCACCAATACCTTGGCAATAATCTCCTTGGAGTGGTTCCACTTATAGATCAGCTGGTCCAATACCCGGGCATCGGAGTGCTGTGGGATGAAGCTGGTCCCCAGAAGTTCCATCCGCATCCGGGTAATCTCCTCCACCAGGCTGGGATTATTCAAGAACCACCAGCAGCCGAAGACCATGAGGTTGCGGAACTTTCGGGCCAGTACCGCCAGCTCGTGCTGATTCTCCCGGGAAAGAAGGGTAACCAAGAACTTGTTCTCCGGATACCGGGAGCACAGGTAGCCCACGGTACCAATGTCCGCTTTCCGCACCGCGTCGCCCGCATCACCCAAAGCGGGGTTGATCCTCCGCACCACACCGATCATCGGGGCAAAGGGCAGGTTCCGGTCCCGACACACCGGAAGTATACACTGATCTAGGATCTTGGCTCCGGGACTTTCGCTAGGAAGGACAAAATCATAGGAAAGGGAAGCAGCCACATACAATGCAGACATCCGCTCGATCCAATCCTCCAGGAACCGTCGCACCTCCGCGTAGGTGGTCACATCCAGCGTATTACTTACACTATACCCCAAGCTAGAAAGCTCCGTCACCGCCTGTGGCCAATTCACCAACAGATTGTCAATGCGCAGGGCTCCCTTAAACCGCGGATCCACCTCTCCCCTGTCCCAATATTTCTTCTCCTTGAAGGGATCGTTGGTCATTACAACGCTTTCCACGCCGCTCAGTGCAAAGACCCGATCCACATACTCGGCGGGATCCAGGGACCGGAAATACTCCCGATATCCCTCCAAATCCCTGGCCCCAGTGTCCAACCCCAGGGCCTTAAGGACCGTCAGCACCCCACGACAAGCCTCACTGTAGGGAGTGTTCTCCACAAAGAGAGTCTTCCAAACCAAGTCGGCCTGAGCCTGTTTATCCATAGCCCAGAATTCTTCGTAAGGCATGTTCACCCAGCGCATGGTTTCCGCGACCAAGTAGTGGTAGGTCAAAAGCTCATCGATCCCCCAGAGGAAAAACTCCTGGAAACTGGCAGGATAGATGTGCGTGTGGATATCGATGATCTTCGTCTGAGCCATGGCATCCTTGACCACTGACGCCAACTCTTGTCTGTTCATTGGATCACCCCAAGGTTTATGTTGTATATTCTAGGTTATAAGCCGTTTGCTCCCGAAACCGGGCCACGGCTTCTTCCCACTGGCCATCGTCCGGTGGAGATGACAACTTCACCTCCACCCGCCTTTGGGTTTTATAGAAACTCGGTTCTTTCTGCAGCCCCCATTCTGGAGGGATCAGGGTCATCGCGGCCATTTTGATCGCATGCTGGTTAGGCTCCGGGGCAATCTCAATGGGCCAACCCAGTTCCTTCGAAAGTTCCTCAATCTCCTCCCGGTACCTTTCTCCCACCTCCGGGGAAATGAAGGACAATTGAATAAACTCGGTACCATCGGGACTGTTTCGCTTGCTATGTTTGTAAATCTCCACCCCAAGCCAAGCAAAATGCTCTTTGATGAACCGGAACGCCTGATTAATCTCCCACCGCTTTCCGGAAGGAACCTGGGGTTTTGCCGGAGGCTGGCTAGTCCTTTCCATTAGCACCAGTTCAAAGCCGGTCTGGGCCTTAAATTTCTCCCTCAACCGCTGCTCTTCCACCCCACCGGCCAGTTCCAGCACAACCTTCCGTTCATCGATGTAGATGGATGGCCCCTTCAGGAGCTTGCAGTCTTCCGGTAACAGGCTGTGCAACACCTGGACTAAAGCCCCTTGGTGAGCATGGGCGTTGACTTCCACCCGCCAACCCGTAAGCTCTTCCAATTCCGCTAACCGCGCGGCGAAACGCTGGCGGGCCACATCGGGAAAGTGAAAATATAACTGTAAGACCCTGGATTCCACATGGGCCCCCCGCTTATACAGGCCCGTTTCCTTGGGAAAAAGCTCGTCCACCAAGGACATGGCCGCATTGGGATCCAAGGGCCCTGCATCCTCCACATCCACCGGGGGCACTAGCTCCGGTGCCTTGACCCGATACCGGTTTTCACCAAGTACTACTTGTTTATAATATACGAAATCGGCACTAGTTACCAGTCTTTTCGTCACGGCAACTCGCTCCGCCAGGTCAGGGACTAGTCCGCAGGCTTCCAGGGCCTCTTCCAGGGTGAACTCTTCCTCCCCAAAGGCTTCGAAGAGCAAAGTCCATAGCTTGCGGGGGGTAAACCGTCGGTAAGTGGCTACACTGCTTTGTAGTACCTCGGCCAGTCGCTTTTTCTCTTCACTCCCGCTCGGGTCTACAATGTCCCACGGTGCCACGATGGCCACCAGGGCTTCTGCGGGAAACTCCTGGCCCTGTTCCCCCACCTGCCAGGCCCAAAAGCCCACCGATGAAGTCTCGTAACAGATGCCACACTCCACAGTGCCCTCCCGATCCCGAATCAAAAGCAAGTGACCCTTCAGTTCCGGTGCGTTTGCCATCAGTTGTCTCCGCCGCAACTGATTAGCCACCTGGGCCTTGGTCCGGGCAAAGTAAAGATAGGGTCGAGCGCGATCTGAAACGAAATAGAGTTGATCCTCCCCAAGGGCGACCTCTAACTCCGCCAACTGTCCCTCGGTCATCTCATCTCCATACCAAAGGCGGCCCAGCTCCGACTGGGAAAACAGCCGTTTAGCCAAAGTTCGCTCCTCTACGATCCTCAACCAAAGTTGTTCCAGATCTAAGGGTGCACCCTCGCCCCAGCCTCGGTTGCGTCCTCCCCGGGATTTCCGTATACGAAACTGCAGTTCGTCTCCGTTTTCCACCAGATACACTGCGGTATCCTGCAACCGTTGCCCCAGTTCTCTACGCGCCGGCTCATCCCCATGGACCAGGATGGTATGGGGGGGATTGAGCTGATGGACGAGACTGGCCAACTCTCCGGCATCTGCGTGGGCGGAAAGCCCAAACTGCTGGATTCGGCACCGCACCGCCACTTCTTTGTCGCCCAAACGCAGGGTACTTTCCCGACCAGCCGCCACCTCCAAAAGACGCCTTCCGGGACTTTCCTCATCTTGGTACCCGGTGAGAAAAATAGCGTTTTCCATACTGCCCGCCAACTGCTCCGCATAATACTGGCTGGGGCCCCCACTGAGCATGCCGGAACTGGCCACAATACAACAGGGCGGACCGTGGAGGATCTGTTCCCGCTCTTTACTGTTCCTCACCGGTTGTACCGACCCACCCCGGGGATAGAAGGGATGGGCACCGGAGTCAATGGCCCGCCTCAACTTCGGAGTCAGGTACTGGGGAAACTCGGTGTAGACCTCACAGACACTGCGGACCATCCCATCCACCCAAATTGGACACGGGGGAAGCTCGCCTGCCAATTGCATGGCCCGGAGGATCAGGATGACCTCTTGGGCCCGTCCCAGGGCAAAGGCCGGAATGAGGACTTTACCCCCCGCGGAAATCACCTCGGCTACGGCGCGACCCAGGCGCCTTTCTTCAGTGGTCCGATTGGCATGCATCCGGTTACCGTAGGTGGACTCCAAAAGGAGCACCTCCGGCTCAAACCGAGGATAGGTCATCCCTGGAATCGTACGCTGGTCCGCTACGGAAAGATCCCCACTGACCAGAACATTTCCTGCGGAGGATTCAATACCGATAAGGCTGGCCCCCAGAATGTGCCCTGCGGGAAAGAAATGTACCTGACCGGCCCCGTTCGGCAAGGGCACCGAGGCAGCAAGCTCCACGGGAACGACCTTGGTGAACATGCTGTTCACCAGGCCCACGTCATATAGGGGTACCTCTAACTCCCTTTCTGCCTTCTGCTCCATAATCCTTAAGGCATCGGCCAACAGTACAGCGATCAGACGGGCCGTGGGAGTTGTGCAATAGATCGGTGCCTGGGGATAAGCCTGATGGACTAAAGGCAATGCACCACTGTGATCCAAGTGGGCATGGGTTAGAAAGATCGCATCCACACCACCTAGTTCGCTAATCCGGGCCAGATCCGGAAGGCTATCCTGGGGAGCACCATACTCCGCCGCCCCCCCTAGACGGACACCACCATCCACCAAGACTTTGCATTCCCCAAGATCTATATGGAGGCAGCTCGCTCCCACCTCATCGCCGCCACCAAGGATCGCGATCCGCATCCCAGTACCTCCGTTCATTCTTCTTTCTCCGCATCGACAGTCCTCTGGATAGAGCACCTAGCCCCGGCAACCCGGGCCAATGCTTCGTAATTCAAGGAAAAGGAAAGGAAATCTCCCACCTGCACCGAGGTGGTTTCCAATGGTTCCAGCACCAGATGATCACTGGTGGCCCCCACCACCTGCAGACCCCTTTGGCGCGGCCGCAAGCCATCCACCGCCACATCCAACCAGCCGAGGGCCACCACGATCCGCCGGGGCCGAACCTCCACCACCTCGGCCTGGAGGGTGAACACGTCCTGATAAAGATACGGTACCGGGTTTCCCTCGGGCACGTAACACCCGGTGAGGATCGTCTCCCCAATCCTCAGTTCCGTAATCCCCGGGGGAATCTGCCCCGCCTCCAAAAGCTTCAAAGAACTGGAATTACCCCCAGAGACCACCGGGAAGTTAAAACCAGTATGCTGGCGAATCTCCCGGGCAAGCTCCACTAAGGCCTGCAGCTGTGCCTTTGTAGGCGGTAAGCCAGATAAACAGGTAAAATTGGCCCCAATCCCGCTCAGCCCGAGGCCGGGCATCTTCAGGACCTGTTCCGCCACCCAGGATGCCTCCTCGGGAGGGATGCCCTCCCGGCCCTCACCCAAATCGATCATTAGGATCACCCGGTGTCTTTTGCCTTCGTTTAGAGCTTGGTCATTAAGCGCCTTTAGCACCACTACTTCGGTATTGAAGCTCAGATCCACAGTGCCGACCACCCTTGGGACTTCGCTTAGGGCCGGACTCCGCAAGAGGGCAAGCTCGAAACCACAGTCCCTCAATCGGGCCAAGTTGTCAAGGCGTGAATCGGCCAAGACCTTGGCCCCACCAGCAACGAAGGCTTGAACAAGTTCAGGTTGACTCCCAAACCCTTTAGTAACCCCCGTTAACTCCAGTCCATGTTTGGCACACAAAGCAGCAATTTGGGAGACATTATGTCTTAATTTCCACTCATCCACCAAAAGACGCACCGTCACGCTATCACCTATGGGCCAAAATCCTGCACTCCTTGACCCTATTGTCCGACAAGAATTTGCCAGTGTCAAGGACAATCCGGTGCGGCCTTGCACCCTGTCAAGGCCTACTGACAAGCACCGTAGAGATCTACCGGAAGGGTTATTAGAAAAGAGCAGGTTCGCAGAAAAGTTGACTTTCCCCGTACAGATTACCCCAATTTGCCCTGTTTGTCCCTCTGTGTTAGAATAGGGACCGTTCCAAAGCTGGACACTCCATCGCAGGGAGGTCATAAAAATGGACCCAAGAAACAAGAGTTCTCAGGAACTTGCTCAAGAACGTGCCAAGCAACTGCGGGAACGCATCACCGACTATCTGGAGGCGGAAAAGAGTATCGTCACTGGTTTTCGAGCAGAAGAACAGATTCGGGAAAACCAGGCCAGAATCAAGAAACTCCTGCATGCTACCGAAGAACAGTGGCAGGATTGGCGTTGGCAGATGAGAAACCGCATCAAATCTGTTGAGGTCTTGAGGGAGATCATCAGGCTTTCCGATGGGGAAGCAGAGGCCATCGAACGGGTGGGGAAGCAATATCGTTGGAGCATCTCTCCTTATTATGCCTCTCTAATCGATCCGGAAGATCCCCGGGACCCCATCAAGCTGATGTCAGTCCCCTCGGCCTTGGAGGAAGTACCCGTCGGTCAATTGGATCCCATGGCCGAAGAGTACACTTCACCGGTTCCGGGGGTCACCAGGCGTTATCCCGACCGGTTAATCATCAAGGTAACCAACCAGTGTGCCATGTATTGCCGGCATTGTCAGCGCCGGCGTCTCATCGGAGAACAGGACACCCACATGACCAAGGAAGACTTAGCCCGGGCACTACAGTATGTCAAGGACAACCCGGAGATCAGGGATGTCCTGTTAACCGGTGGCGACGCTTTGATGCTGTCCGATGAGACTTTGGACTGGCTCTTGGGTGAACTGCGGGGAATCGAACATGTGGAGATCATCCGTCTCGGTTCCCGGACACCGGTCACACTGCCCCAACGGATAACCCCTCAACTATGCGAGATTATCGGAAAATATCATCCAGTTTTCTTGAATACGCATTTTAATCATCCTAAGGAGATCACCAGAGAAGCAGCTACGGCTTGTGACCGACTCAGCCGCCAGGGAATCCCCCTAGGCAATCAGGCCGTGCTCTTGAATGGGGTCAACAACGATGTCCATGTCATGAAAAAACTGTGCCATGAACTACTGCGGATTCGTGTTCGACCCTATTATATTTTCCATGCCAAACACGTACGAGGTACCACTCATTTTCGTTGTAAAGTGGAAACAGGCTTCGAGATCATGGAGAAACTGCGGGGTTATACCAGCGGCATGGCCATCCCCACCTATATCGTCAATGCACCGGGCGGATACGGCAAGACACCGATCTTGCCTAACTACGTGGTATCCTGGGGTAAGGACCATGTGCTAATCCGTACTTGGGAGGGGCACCTCATCGAGTATCCTAACTACGAAGGGGAATTGCCCTTTGAAGAGGAAAACAACGATTCTTACCATTAGAGCGTCCGCAGCCGAAGCATAGGACGTCTGAACAAGATTCCGGAGTGTCCAGCTTCATATGTAATGTTAAGTAGGGCCCAGTCACTTTCCTGGGCCCCCAAAGGTTTACCCAACAGGTTCAAACTTGTCCTTCTTAGCCTTACAAACAGGACATACCCAATCCTCGGGTAAGTCAGCGAAAGCCGTACCGGGCGGAATCTTGGCCGCGGGATCCCCATTCTTGGGGTTGTAAACGTAACCACACACCGTACAGCGGTAGGCTCCCTCGGAAATCCGCTCTTCTGGCTGGCGGTATGTGGGGGCCGTTTTGGGAGCAGTGCCACCCTTCACCGCGTAATAGTGGGCATAGGTCAACGGTATGCCCTCCATCAACACCTCTGCGTCGGTCAATTCTCCCACAAAGATGGTGTGGGTGTAGTAATCGTGTTGACCGATCAGCTTCAAACCGAGCCAGCCCAGGGTGTAATCCTTCAAATAGGGCACCCCGGCCGGGCTTAATCCATAGTTCAATCCGGCGAACTTATCCGTGTCCCGGCCTGATTGAAAGCCAAACTTGCCAATCAGCTCCATGGGAGTATCTAGGGAAAGGACGGACAGGGTAAACAACCCACTGGCCTTGATGAGGGAGTGGGTATAGTTCTGCTTATTTATCGCCACTGCCACACAGACCGGTTCTGCTGTGATCTGAAAACCTGTATTCGCGATCTGCCCGTTTATCACGTCATCGCCTTTGCTGCTTACAACATACAGACCATAGGACAATTGCCACAGGGCTTTTATATCCATAGCATCGCGGCTGTCTTGCCGCCGCCTACCCCCTTCATTCTACCGGCTCAAACTCGTCCTTTCCCGCCCCACACAGGGGACACACCCAATCCTCAGGCAGATCCTCAAACGCGGTGCCTGGCTCCACACCGTTATCGGGATCGCCTACCTCAGGATCATAGATATACCCGCAGAGTGTGCATTCGTACTTTGTCATGCATTTCCCTCCTCTCTTCTAATTGTCTCCAGCAGCTGGGCTGCAAATTCCTGACCAGCGTTGAAACAGGCCTCCAGGACTTCCTGATTGGGCACATACCAGGACCGAATCCCCTCGCGGAAGACACCCAGGCCCATCTCGTCAAATAACTTTTCCACTTGACCTACCGCTTCTCCACTCCAGCCATAGGAACCAAAGACAAAGGTCTGTAAGTTTCTGGGACGCAAACCCTTGATGTAAGTAAGTAGTTCCCCTACCCTGGGGAGGAGGCCGTTATTCAGGGTGGATGTTCCGATGATCAATCCACCGGCTTCCAAAAGCTCCGCCACCACATCACTGCGGTGGGTTACCCGCAGATCCATTCCCTTAGGTTCGACACCACCGGACCAAAGACCTTCCATAATGGCATCGGCCATCTTGGCGGTACTACCCCACATGGTATCATAGGCCACTACCACTTTCTTGGTGGGCTTCTGTTCTGCCCAGCGGCGATACAGAGACTGAATGGTTTGTAGGTCCTTGCGCCAGATGAAACCATGGGCCGGAGCAATGATTTTGATCGGCAGATTCATGGCGGCCACTTCATCCAACAGTTCTGGGACCAGTCCCGAATAGGGAAGCAGGATATTGGCGTAGTACTTCACCGCTTCATATTCCCAATCATCGATCTGATCGTCAAACCGGGCATTGCTGGCCAGATGCATACCGAAGGCGTCACTGGAAAACAACACCCCATCCTCCACCAAGAAGGTAAACATGCTGTCAGGCCAGTGCAGCATCCGGGTCTCGATGAACTCCAAGGTGAGATTCCCCAATGACAGCTTGTCCCCCGTCGCCACAGGTACTAAATTCAGGGGCTGATGGAAATGGGCCTGCAGGTTCCGCACCCCCATCTTGGACGCAAAGATCTTCTCCGGCTGCACCAGGGCCGCCACCTCCGCCAGAGCCCCTGCATGATCCGGTTCCGAGTGATTGGAGATAATATAATCGATCCTGCTCGGCTCGATCACCGAAGAAATCCGGGCCAACAGTTGGTTCTTAAACTCTGGTTCCACGGTGTCGATCAGGGTGATCTTATCTCCCAGGATGAGATAAGCGTTATATGTACTCCCCCGTTCCGTAGCGTATCCGTGAAAGTCCCTAACCGTCCAATCGATGGCACCAACCCAGTAGACGTGATCACTAACTTTGATTGCTGAATAAGGGCCTGTATACATATCTGACTCTCCTTTGCAGTTAGTGTCCCGCCAAGAAACACCAGTAATGATAATGATTACTAGTAGTTTAGACTGGATGGTGTCCCTTGTCAACAGAACAATTGGGGTTATTACGAAGGCCTGACTTCCCTACCGGTTCCTGGCCACAAAGCTAGCGACAGTGGGCCTGCATAGACCCACAAGTCCCACCGGTACCATCACCTGTACAGCCCGTAACAGAAACCGGCGTTAGTTTTTCACCTTCCGGATCCCACAGGCTTCCCAACCGAAGCCAGACCCATCATAGTGAAGTCTTCTTCGATGGTAAACCGTTTCTTTAACTGATTTCACCGTTAGAGAAAAAGGAAACTAGCCCAGAACAAAGGGGCCGCTTTGTCCTTTGGGACCTTTGACAGCTTCTTGAGAACAAGCAGCTCCACCGTGGTGGAAAACTCCTTTAAGCGCCTGCAGTTTTTCAGGATTCGGCGGATGTCACCACTAACCATCCTGGTATGTGACAAGCACCACCCTTGATCGTTTTCATGCGGTCTAACTGTTTCCTCGCAGAGACCTCCCTTCAACGACATTCTGGCTGAAACATTCGTCGAACTTCTCCAAGACCCAAACCGGTATTGGTATACGATGACTGTTAAGGGATGATGCTGGCTGTGTACCGACGATTCGTGCCGGACTTCACAATAGTAGTGACCAGTGTCGCATCCCAAATATACGCCATCTTTCAAACGTCTACGATGGGTGTTTTCTGCGCCTAGTAACCACGACGACACCCTTAAAGTATGGATTGCCGCTGCTCCCGTCTCGTTGGTCATCCCTTCAGCGCACACGTTCAACCGGCAAGCCACCCTTGAGAAAG
Source organism: Bacillota bacterium (assembly GCA_012839765.1). Classification (NCBI taxonomy): domain Bacteria; kingdom Bacillati; phylum Bacillota; species Bacillota bacterium. Next base: position 19,250 of record DUMW01000116.1, on the reverse strand, counting down.
GATCGGAAGATAGCCACAATGTCACGATTTGTAGGTAAGATCGGTGCGTGAGTTTTTTCGGGGGTTGCTTTTTCTCCAAAAATATGGTATAAAGTGATCGTGATACTTTTCACAACTTGCCGGTCGTCGGGCTACGGCTAGATGGCGGGCACAACAGGACAACGATCCCTAAGACAAGGTCTTTCTGAGTTGAGGGGCAATCGACATCGATGGAGCGACGTGCGCTGCGCTTTGGCAAGGTGTCTATTGCTGACCTTGTCAAGGCGCTTTTTTATTTTTCCCAAGGAGGTAACAAGATGACACAAGGTATCGGTGTGTTGGGTATCGTCATTGAGAATCGTCAGGAAGCAGCAGAACGGGTCAACAGGTTACTGAGTGAATACGGGGAAATCATCGTGGGGCGAATGGGGGTACCCTATCGCCAGGAAGGCGTCTCGGTCATCGCCCTCATTTTAGACGGCTCCACCGACGAAATCGGTGCCCTCAGTGGGAAACTTGGCACCATCCCCGGTGTGAAGGTGAAGACCGGCCTGATTACCAAAAAGAATTGAGGCAAGAACCATGACCAAACAGGACCTCATTGACAGGCTCCAGGCCCGGGGGCAGGAACAGGAAAAGCTGTGGGCAGAGGCAGACCGCATCCGCAAAGAAACCTTAGGAGAGGCAGTCCATCTACGGGGGATTATCGAGTTTTCCAACTACTGTGTAAGAAACTGCGTTTACTGCGGATTGCGGCGGGACAATCGCCGGCTACTGCGGTACCGAATGAGTGTAGAAGAGATCCTCCAGGCAGCCCGGATCGGGACTGCCGCAGGATATAAAACCATCGTCCTCCAGTCAGGGGAAGACCCTTGGTACGATGTGGACAAAATCTGTACCATCGTCCGGGAGATCAAACAAATGGGCGTGGCGGTAACCCTTTCCTTGGGAGAGCGCCCCAAGGAGGAACTGGCCCAATTCCGGCAAGCCGGGGCCGATCGCTATTTGTTAAAGCACGAAACCATCGACCCAGATCTCTACGCCCGACTGCACCCCCGGGGAAGCTATCGGTCCCGGATTGGCGCCCTCTATACCCTGAAGGAACTGGGCTACCAGGTGGGCACAGGCATCATGGTGGGGCTACCCGGACAGGGGCTGGAGACCATCGCCGCGGACATTCTCTTCATGAAAGAATTTGCACCGGCGATGGTAGGCATCGGAGTTTTCATTCCCCACCCCAATACACCCTTGGGGGCCACACCACCGGGCTCCGTGGACATCACCTTGAACGCCGTTGCCCTTACCCGGTTAGTCCTGCCCGACGTTCACCTGCCGGCCACCACGGCCCTGGCCACCATCGATCCCAAGGGTAGGGAAAGGGCACTTCGGGCTGGAGCCAACGTGATCATGCCCAATATCACGCCCCTGCATTACCGGAGGAAATACGAGATTTACCCGGGCAAAAGCCGTGGCGCCCGGGCAAATCATCTTACTGTCCGCGAAGAAATCGAGGACATGATCCGCGGACTCGGCCGCACTGTTGCCCAGGACCATGGCCACTATTACAGGAGGGACGCAAATGTCCAAGTATAACACAGGGTTTATCAGTGACGAGAAGATTTGGGGACTGCTCGAGGAGGCCAGAGAGAATCCTCTGGATCCCCAGGAACTGCAGGCCGCAATCCATGCGGTGGAAAGGGAAGGTGCCTTGTCCCTGGAATTGGTTGCCCAGATCCTGCAATCCTCTGACCCGGCGGTGGAGGAAGCCCTATTCCAAGCTAGCCGGGCGGTAAAACAACGGATCTACGGCAGCCGCATCGTGTTGTTCGCACCCCTATACATCAGCAATTATTGTGTAAACAGCTGCACCTATTGTGGGTATCGCTGCAAGAACCCCATCTCCCGTAAAAGCCTCACCATGGAGGAGATCGCCGAGGAAGTCCGCTTATTAGAACAGATGGGCCACAAGAGATTGGCCTTGGAGGCAGGGGAAGATCCGCTAAACTGCCCTATCGAATATGTCTTGGATGCCATCTCCACCATCTATGATACCGCAGCGGACAAAGGCATCATCCGGCGGGTCAATGTGAATATTGCCGCGACCACGGTGGAGGAATATCGTCTTTTGAAAGAAGCAGGGATCGGCACCTACGTACTGTTCCAGGAAACCTATCATCGGGACACCTATGAAAAGGTGCATCCCAGGGGTCCAAAGCACGACTACCTATGGCATTTGTTCGCCATGGACCGGGCCATGGAGGGGGGAATCGATGATGTGGGCTTGGGAATCCTCTTCGGCCTTTATGACTACCGTTACGAAGTATTGGGACTTTTGTTCCACGCGTATCATTTGGAACAGGAATTTGGCGTGGGACCCCACACCGTCTCTGTACCTAGGCTGCGGATGGCACCGGGGGTGAACCTGGAAAACTACCCCCACCTCGTCACGGATCATGAGTTGAAGAAAATCGTGGCCCTATTCCGCTTAGCCCTGCCCTATACAGGCATCATCATTTCCACCCGGGAAACACCCCAGCTGCGGGGCGAACTCTTAGAGCTGGGCGTTTCCCAGATCAGTGGTGGCTCCCGCACCGATGTGGGTGGCTACGCAAAGGCCCACGAGGACTCGGCCCAATTCGAAGTGGCAGATCACCGCACCTTAGATGAGGTGGTCCAGGATCTGTTGAAACGGGGTTTTCTGCCCAGCTTCTGCACCGCCTGTTACCGTCAAGGCCGCACCGGTGACCGGTTCATGGAATTGGCAAAAACCGGGGAGATCCAAAACGTCTGTCAGCCCAACGCGCTCTTCACTTTGCAGGAATACCTGTGCGATTACGCCTCGCCGGCCACAAGGGAACTGGGAAGCCGGTTTATCCAAGGGGAACTGGATAAGCTTAACAACCGCAACCAAGTCCGAAAGATCGAAGAGGCCCTGGCGAGGATCAATAGCGGAACCAGGGATATCTATTGGTAAGGGGCGATAGGATGGCGACTACACCTAAAGGAGAACGGCCACAAATTGTCTTCGTCGGTCCGACTAACGTGGGTAAATCCAGTCTGATCAACGCGCTTACAGACCAGGCAGTCTCCCTGGTCTCCCCGGTACCGGGAACCACCACAGATCCGGTCTACAAGGCCATGGAACTTCTCCCCTTCGGACCGGTGGCCCTGGTGGACACCGCAGGGTTTAACGACCAAAGCCCCCTGGGTCAACAGCGGCAGGAACGGACAAAAACCGCACTGACCAATGCTGATCTGGCGGTGGTGGTCACAGACCATCCCCAAAGGCTTAATGAGGAAATCATCGCGCTTTTGGCAAGGGAGCAGATCCCTTACCTACAGGTCTTGAACAAAGGGGATTTGCTTACGAACGAGTCGATACCCGACCATTTCTTAGTGGTGAGCAGTAAGACGAAAGAAGGCATCGATGAGCTGAAGGAAGCCATAGTGGAGAAGTTGTCCCAGGAGCAAAAATCGTCCAGCATCGTGGGAGATCTGGTCAGCCCCGGGGATCTGGTGCTTTTGGTGGTGCCGATCGATGAGCAAGCCCCCAAGGGGCGCCTGATCCTCCCCCAGGTCCAGACCATTAGAGATCTATTGGACCATCATTGCCAGGTCCTCGTGGTCAAGGATTCCGAGCTTTCCCAAGCCCTGGAGGGATTGAAGGCCTCTCCTTGTCTGGTTATCACCGACTCTCGCATCTTTAGGGAAGTGGCCCAAAGGGTGGGAGATCAAATTCCACTGACCTCCTTCTCCATCCTGTTCGCCCGGTACAAGGGGGATTTACCCCTACTGGTGGAGGGCGCAGCCCAGATCGAAAGGCTCCAGACCGGCGATCACATCCTAATCTGTGAAGCCTGCACCCACCGCCCCAGTACAGAGGACATCGGCCGGGTGAAGATCCCCGCCCTACTGCAAAAGAAGGTCAACGGCCCCCTCCATTTCACCTGGGCGGTGGGGCAAGATTTTCCAGAGGACCTTTCACCCTACAAATTAGCCGTCCATTGTGGCGGCTGTATGGTGACCCGCAAAACGGTGCTGCAGCGGTTAAAACGTCTGCAGAAGGCGGGGATCCCCGTAGTCAATTACGGGGTGTTATTGGCCTATTTCAGTGGCATCTTGGAAAGAGCCCTCGAACCCGTGATGTAAGCGCAAGAAGAGAGCTTCTCCCTTCGCCCCTCGGGGAAAGGAGAAGCTCTTTTCTTACTCAACCACCGGCCTTAATCTCCACTTCACCCCTAAACCACTGTATAACCCGTTCCACTTCCCATCTCGTATGCTGGAGCCGCTCATCAAAACTGGGATCGAGGGCGTTGGCCGGAAAGACCGCCTCGGAAAGACAGATCCCCTGTAAAGCCAGAAGTCGCTTTTTCCACAAGATTGAGCCGATCGGTGAAGAAAAGGCACTGTTCAACTCATTGACTCGGTTCACCAGTTTTGCCAGGGAGGGAAAGTAAACCGGGTCCTGTCGGTACTCCCAAAGTAAGGACCACAGATGGGGAAAGACGTTGGCCATGGAGGGTACAACCCCGTCGGCCCCCAGGGATACGGCCTCGGTAAGCACCTCTTCGCTGCCCGCCAGGAAACTAGCAGTCCGTCCTTGGCCCCCCAGGGCCTTAAGATACCGCTTCATCAGGTCCGGATCACCCCCACTGTCCTTCAGACCCGCGACTTTGTCAGCAAGGCGCTCAACCACCTCGGGCGCAAGGATCTGACCCACATTGCCGGGGATATTATACAACACCACCGGCAATTCCGTAGCCTCCAGCACCGTTGAAAACCAGCGCACCGCCTCAGAAGGCGAGGCGGGGTAGTAATAGGGTAGACTGAGCACACATGCATCAACCCCGGCCGCTTCCGCGGCCCGCAAATGATCCAAGACCGCCTCCAAAGAGGTATCGGAAATTCCGGCATACACCTTAGCCCGCCCGCGGCTATACTTCACCGTTAACCGAAATAGCTCATGGCGGACGGCATCACTTAATCTGGCGAACTCGCCGGTGGTACCGGCGGGAAAGACATGGCTGATCCCTCCGCCCACCAGATGTTCAATCAAACGACAAAGTCCTGTTTCGTCCAATCGTCCCTGCTCATCCACCGGTGTGATGAGGGGAACAATTACTCCTTCTGGTCTCATTCCACTTCCACCTTTACAGATATTAAAACAAGGCGCTAGTATCCCTGTTTATTTTTGTAGAACATTGTTACGTATATATGAAAAGTTCGCCGGCATCCTACCCTATTCCTGCCTGGCCTCCGTGGGCATGATAAATATTTGTCAAAGTAACTAGGGAGTCTCGCGGCGATGAATGGCGTTTCCGCACGATTGGACAAGAAATTTGGGGATAAATTTGGTTCAGAGAACTCTATGGAAGAAATGGGTGTTTACCTGGGGATGAGTTTATGATATACTGAAGTCGGGTTTCAACACAACCATATATAATATCTCCGAATCCCAGCAATGGGCAGCGGGGGAACCAGTTTTTCGGGGTGAATCCTAGGTTCTCTAGGTAGGGCAACTTGGGTGCCCGAGCCCGTCAGCTAACCCCGTAGGAGTACTCCAAGCGGATGTATAAGTTCCCGAAGGGACTTACATGCGCTTTTTTTGTTACTAAACTGGCAGTTGGTCCTGCGGGAACGAACGTACGAAGGGAATATAAATTTTGGCGGCAGCGGGGATCAGGCGGCCATGCCACTGATATTACGACCGTGGTATCAGTGGTTGGCACCAAGGCGACGTACCAACCTTGGTTAGACCAAACCGTTTTGGGAGCACTAAACACCTGAGGCGGTTTGGGCGAGTTTCCCACAAACGGTCCTCATTCAAGTTTTCTCTCATCATTATAAATCGGCTAGGCTCAGTTCACATCCCTGCAAACCTCAACCGGCTCCCGATCACCGCTGCCACCAACCTCCCCCTTTTTCATCCTGTCCTTTTTCCACCTCGTTTCTCCCATGGAAGATTCTAAAAAGAAGGAAGGATCCCCACCAACGCAGAAGTCTATTCTACATAGCAGAACAGTGTTTTCCGGAGGAATTGATGCCGATGTTGGAACAGGAGAAAACTCGTCCAGGTACAAAGGTAAAGTCCCTACATAAAGCCCTGCAGATACTTAAGTGTTTTACCACTGCCCAACCGGAGCTGGGCGTTACAGAGATCAGTCAGATGTTAGAGCTGCAAAAAAGCACCGTACACAACATCCTCTCCACCTTCATGGCCGAAGGTTTTGTTGAGCAGGATCCCGAATCGAAGAAATACCGTCTGGGCATGCATATCCTCTACTTGAGTAACGTGGTAAGAGAGGGACTGGGTTTGCGGAAAGTAGCACTGCCCATCATGGAGAAAGTGAAGGACTTTTTCGGAGAAACGGTACATCTAGCCATCGAAGAAGAAGGACAGGTGGTGTATATCGAAAGTATTCAGCCGGCGGATCGGTCGGTAAACCGCCTGGCCGTAGGCAAGCGTGCCTCCATGCACTGCACCGGGGTAGGCAAGGCCATCCTCGCCCATCTGCCCCCGGAAAGGATCCAAGAGATCATTAAACGGCACCCCTTGGCCCGGTATACCCAGCACACTATCACTGATCCCCAGGCCTTGATGGAGGAGTTAAGAGTGACCAGGGCCCGGGGTTACGCGGTGGACAACATGGAACACGAATGGGGCATCCGCTGTATCGCCACCCCCATCCGGGATGAAACAGGCAAGGTCTATGCCTCGATGAGCATCTCCGGACCAGCGGAACGCTTTCCCCTGGAAAAACTCGACGACATGGCCCAGACCCTCGTGGACTATGGACGACAAATCTCCCGGGGGCTCGGTTGGAAGGAAAGCTAATTAGGTTCGCCCATGCACCAGCTGTTTGTTCTTGACTAGCCGCTGATACTGGTCCACCAACATGTTGGTGGTCTGTGCGGAACTTAACCGTTGGGCCTTGCGCAGAGCATTTCGGGAGAACTCCGCCCGTAGTTGGGGATCGGCGATTAGTCGAGCGACGGCCTCGGTAAACTCCTCCACCGAATAGTCGGTGAGGAACCCTTCCACGTTGTGGGTGACCAGGTCCCTAGTGCCCGGTGCGTTGATCCCCACCACAGGCAAGCCCGCGGCCATGGCCTCCAAGGTCACAAGGCCCTGGGTTTCCGTCCGGGAGGGAAAGACAAAGATGTCGCCCCCCAGGAAAGCGTTAACCACCTCGTCGAAGGACCTGTGTCCTGTGAACAACACTGTCCCCTCTAATCCGAGCTCCTGAGCCCGATATTTCAAGTAGTTCAGCAGGGGACCATCGCCAACGTAAACCAAACGCACCGGAAAGCGTTTGCGTAGTCGTACCAACACATCCAATAGAAAGCCGGGACTCTTCTCCTCGGCGATCCTCCCCACGTAGACCAGGACCAGTTCCTCGGGACCGATCCCGAATTCCTGCCGCAGCTTCCGCCGATCCCCCTTGGCAAAGGGAGCAAGTTCAATACCTGTAGGGATTACCACCGGCTCCTTGGTCAGTCCGTAGAGGGGCATGATGACATCCTTCACCGACTGGGTTGGAGTAACTACTAAATCACACTTCTCACAATAATGGGCCAACCAATTAATGATGATCTTCCGTAGAAGACTAGTGGCCCCAGGCCAGTAGTGGGCGTACTCATGGTACATGGTATGATGGGTAAAGACCAAAGGGATGTTACACCGTTTGCTGACCCCATCGGCCAGGCTGCCCATCAAAAAGGGAGTATGACTGTGCACCACATCGATATCCAATGCATTAATCACCCGAAAGATCACGGGAGATACCGGTACCGGTAACCGGAAAGACTTCAACCGTGGAGCGGCCACAGAATAGAATCGGAAAACCTTGGTGGCTGGCCCCTCTTTGGTGTCCTCCAGCTCCTGGCCACCCTTGCTACGGTACTGGGGTGCAAAGATGTACACATGATGTCCTTGTTCCACTAACTGCTTTGTAAAAAGGTCGATGGACCGGACCACACCGCTAGCATAGGGCCGGTAACTGTCGCTAAACACCGCGATATTCAGTGGCATACACATTACTCCTTCATCATGCCGGAAAAATGCTGAATCGAAAATGAATGAGGGTCCTCATCAAGACCAACGGCTAAAGGGCCACTTTGGGAACGTGATGCTTTATCCTATGGTTATTATATCATATCCCCGGATCAGCAACGCAAAAAGGATAAGAGAGCCCCTGCTGATCCTACGCTACTGGTAAGCGGGTTATTCCCCCCAGAAAAGCGGCTACCATAGGCACAAAGTTACCCCGGCGATACCGGATCAAGCAGGAATCCCGTAAGATATGCCGAATCTCAAGTCAGAGAGCAAAGACCATAGCGAAAAGAGGGAATACATTATGCATAAAATTGCTGTCATCCCCGGCGACGGCACTGGGCCTGAAGTAGTCGCCGAAGGTTTAAAGGTTCTAGAAGCCCTAGCGTCCAAATACGGTTTTTCCTACGAAACCACCACTTTCGATTTCGGCGGGGAGCGCTATCTCCGGACCGGTGAGACATTACCCGATTCCGCGGTGGAAGATCTGCGACAATTCGATGCCATCTTCCTTGGGGCCATCGGACATCCCGACGTCAAACCGGGTATTCTGGAAAAAGGTATCCTACTTAAGTTGCGCTTTGAGTTGGACCAATATATCAATCTACGTCCGGTAAAGCTTTATCCGGGAGTGGAGACTCCCCTCAAGGACAAGGGACCGGAGCATATCGACTTTGTAGTGGTCCGGGAAAACACCGAAGGACTTTACACCGGCACCGGTGGTTTCACCAAGCGTTACACCCCCGATGAAGTGGCCGTTCAAGTATCGGTAAATACCCGGAAGGGTGTGGAGCGGTGTATCCGCTATGCCTTCGAATACTGCCGGAAGCGCAATAAGAAAAAGACGTTGACCCTGTGTGGGAAGACTAACGTCCTCACCTATGCCTTTGATCTATGGGAACGCACCTTCCATGAGGTGGGTGAAGAGTATCCGGAGATCAAACGGGATTACGCCCACGTGGACGCCATCACCATGTGGATGGTGAAAAACCCCGAATGGTTTGATGTTATCGTCACCGACAACATGTTCGGGGATATCATCACCGACCTGGGGGCCATGATCCAAGGTGGTATGGGGATCGCCGCCGGCGGTAACATCAATCCCGAGGGGGTATCCATGTTTGAACCGATTGGTGGTTCTGCACCCAAGTATACCGGAAAGAACATGATTAACCCCCTGGCCGCCATCTGTGCCGTGGGCATGATGTTGGAGACCTTAGGCGAAGAGGAAGCGGCCCAAGGGCTGGAAAACGCCGTGATCACCGTTTGCCGGGATCACTTGAAGAGCCTTGCCGCCGGAAAGATGGGCTATACCACCACCGAAGTGGGAGATTTGGTGGCCAGCCTCGTTTAGCCTACGAACAAAATTGGCCGACTGCTCATTGGCAGGCGGCCAATTTTCTTTATGCCAGTGTCTGCATAAACTCCTCCACCTCTGCCCTGGTGGGCATGGAGTCTTGGGCCCCTTTACGGGTCACTGCTAGGGCTGCGGCAACGTTGGCATATCGGGCGGCCGCGGGCAACGGGGCCCCCTGGGCCAATTGGGCCGCCAAGACGCCAGCATAACAATCCCCCGCGGCAGTGGTATCTACGGCATCCACCGGGATACCATGGATCCTTCCTTCCCCGTATACCCCCTTGAAATAGGCCCCGTCCTTTCCTAGTTTAACAATCACCTGTTTGGGACCCAACTTCAACAGCTGATCCGCCACCCCAGAGACATTCTCCTCGGTCACCTCGGCCACTTTGGTCAAAGCAGCCGCCTCGCTACTGTTGGGAACAAGGATATCCACGTGGCGCAATAGCTCCAAAGACAACTCTTGGGGAGGCGCCGGATCCAAAATCACTAAAGCCTGCTGGGCCTGGGCGCGGCGAGCAGCCTCGGTCACCGTCGTTAAAGGGATCTCCAACTGGAGAAGGAGTACTTTAGTCTGCTCCCACAGGGAGTCCGGCAACTCCCCCACCGTACACCGATTATTCGCGCCGGGGGCAACCACGATGGCATTCTCTCCAGCTTCGTCCACACAAATGAAGGCCACCCCCGTGGGTTCTGCCGGGTCAATGGACACAAACTGGGTATTCACCCCACTGGTCCGCAGGCTCCTCAACAGCTGCTCCCCAAATCCGTCGGCGCCAACCCGGCCTACCATTACGGTGGCCATGCCCTGCTTTGCCGCCGCCACCGCCTGATTTGCCCCTTTGCCCCCAGGAAACGTCTGAAAATCCTTCCCTAAGACTGTTTCCCCTGGCGCGGGAATCTCCGGTGCCGACACTACCAAATCCAGATTCAGACTTCCCACCACCAAGACATGGCCACCCATTTCCAGGCCTCCTTATCCTCGCTTAATTCCAGTCCAAACCGATCTCCTCTAGGATGGACTTGAGGGCGTCCGCGGCTACCTTAAACAGCTCCGGTCCGCTAAAGCCACTCATGGCTCCCGCGGCCTGAAGGTGAGGCTCCAGGGACAGGAAGCCAGCAAACCCATCCTGGGCCAATTCGCTGAGGGCCTTCTTCACATCTCCATCCCCTGCGCCCGCAGGAACCACCTTGCCAGTTTCCATAACGGCATCCTTTATGTGCACGTATTCAATATAGTCCTTCACCTTCACAAAGCAGTCCTCATAGGGACGCTGCTTGCATTGCACATAGTTGGCCGGGTCAAAGACCGCTCTCAGTTTCGGCGAATCAATGGCGGTAAGGATATCCAAGTTGCGATCGCCCGTATCACCGTAGATGCCCTTTTCGTTCTCATGGAGCAGAGTAACGTCGATATCCTCCACATACTCCACCAGCCGGGACAGGCGCTCCATCACATCATCCCGGAAATACTTAGGATCTTCATTCTCGGGAATATAGAAGGAGAAAACCCGGATGTACTTGCTGTCAAGGGCCAAAGCTGTATCCACAATTCTTTTGAAAATGTCAAAGTGGGGAGCGAAATCATCCCGGATCCCGATTTTACCAATGGGGGACCCGATGGATGAGATGCCAAAGCCCCGTTCCCTCAATTGTTCCTGGATTCTTTTCACTTCATCCTTGGTGAGGTCCTTGACATTCTTCCCCCAAACACCCCGTAATTCAATGTACCTAACACCGTTTTTCTGTAGTTCATCCATCTGAACCGTCAAATCTGGATGAATCTCATCAGCAAAGGCACTGAGTGTAACCATACGATGTACCCCTTTCCTAAGCAATTCTTATATACTCACCGCTGCGGGCCGATTTGTAAACCGCAGCCAGTACTTCTATAGACTTCTTTCCTTCGATACCAGAGACGTAGGGATCCCTGTCCGCCAAGACCGCCTCCACGAATTCCTCAATCAAAGGACCATGGCTGGCACCATAGTACCGTTTGCCCAGGTACTTCTCCGGTTCCGAATGGAGCAGATCCACCCGGACCACCTCTCCGTCTCTGTTCACAATCCACTCTTTAATCGCGGTACCCTCCACCACGATGCTGCCCTGCTCACCGTACAACTGGAGCCGTTGGGCAAAACCTGGGAAGGCGCAGTTGGTGGCCGAAAAGACCCCCTTGACCCCGCTGGTAAAGTGTAACATGACCGCGGCCGTATCTTCCACTTCGATCTTATGGCTCAAGGTGGCAATATCCGCGACGACCCCTTCCACGGGGCCTAAGAGATGCAACATCAGGTCCAGACTGTGGATCGCTTGGTTAATCAACACGCCGCCACCTTCGGTGGCCCAAAAACCCCGCCAGGCATCCCCGTCATAGTACTCCTGGGTGCGATACCAATGCACCTCCGCCGCAGAAAAGATCAACCGTCCCAGCTGGTTTCCCTCTAGGGCTTCTTTAATCCGCAGGGTGGCTTCGTTGAACCGATGTTGAAAGCAAACCCCCAACCGGACCTTAGCCCGCTCACAAGCCGCGATCATCGCATCACAATCCTCGGGATGGATAGCCATCGGCTTCTCTACCAGCACATGTTTGCGGGCCACAGCTGCATCGATGCACATCTGCGCGTGCAGATAGTGGGGAGTACATATGGTCACCGCATCGATGTAGTCCTTTTGCAGCATCTCTTGGTAGTCTGTATAGACTTCAGGGACATTGAAGTCCGCTGCCAGTTTTCTTGCCCGTTCCTCGTTGATATCACAAACAGCAACCAGTTCCGCATCTTGACACTTTGCCAATACCTTCGCATGGGTGGGCGCCACCACACCACACCCGATCAGCCCGAACCTTAGCTTACTAGCCAACCATGATCCCTCCGAAGTAATTCGATTCAACCTATTTTCTTCGCTCCTCAGTCCCAATCTCCTCCGTGGGAACAAGAATTTGCCTCGGGCAGCACAGTCCATTTGGCATATCCCGTTACCGGATGCCTTTGGGCATAGTCGAAACAGATCATCTCCGAACCAGATTCCGGATACGCCCAGGGGGTCCTTGGGGATAAAGTGGAGACTTTGTACTCAAACCGCTCGATACGGATACGTTTGTTAATTTCTCGGCTGGAATAGCCAACTAATTCCGGCAAATATGCTTTTAGGTAATCCTCCGAGGCGCAAAGCTCTCGGAATCTGGCCCGACTCTCTTTGCAACCATAGGGAGAAAGGCTAGCCGGCAATCCCATCTTGCCTTCGCTGAGCAGGAAATCAAATTTCAAGACTTCCACTGCTAGGTCAGTCACAGTGGGCTGCTTTCTGTGGAAAAAATCGAGAAAGATATCGTACAGCTTGCGCATCTTGTGTCCGTAGGAAAAGTAACTTCGCTCCCGCCAATACTGGGCGAAGTCCCGGAAAAAGGCAAAGGCTGAGCCCCACAGGTGATTGGCAAGGGCTAAACTGTGGGAAAAGCGCTTGGAGTTATAGTACAGCTCCACCAAGTGCTCCACATCCTTTACCATCAGCAGGTCTTCATAGCTCATGGCATCACTCTGCATGATTTCATACGGGGGAAACCGGGTATACAAGTAGTCCATCGTCGCGGCCTCCTGCCGCATCCGGGAGCCCGGAAGAAGCTTTAGAAAGCCCACCTGGATCCGCTGAGGACCGGTGGAAAAGACGTCATCAAAGGACTTGGCAAAGCTTTTCAGGTCCTCGTAGGGCAGCCCAGCGATCAAATCCACATGGAGATGAATGTTGCCGGCTTGGGCCAACCGCCTGATCGCCTCCAGGGCCTTATCAATGACCATGTTCCGCTGGATAGCCTTAATGGTCTGGGGATTGGTGGATTGGATGCCGATCTCAAACTGAAGGATCCCCGGTGGCATCTGGGCAAGAAAGGACAAATCCTCTTCTTCCAGCAAATCGGGGCGGATTTCAAAATGGAAGGCGGTCTGGTGGCTATGCTCCGCGATAAAACGCCAGATCTCCCGCGCCCGTTCCTTTGGCCAGTTAAAGGAGCGATCGATCATCTTCACCTGGGGAACCCCTGCATCGATCAAACGCTTCATATCCGCCTTCACCCGGTCCAATGAAAAGAAGCGCACCTGTCTACTGATGGAAGACAGACAATAGCTGCACCGATAGGGACAACCTCGACTGGTCTCCAGATACACCAGCTTGTGCTCCAGATCATCTAACTCCTTGACATAGGGGGAGGGAATCGTGTCCAGGTCCTGAATCTCTTGATAGCCCCCATTACACCGAACTTCTCCATTCTTGCGCCAATACAGACCGGGGATATAACCTAGATCCTCCTTGCCAGCGGTTAGTGCCTGCAGCAAGGCCCGGAAGGCTTCCTCCCCTTCCCCGGCGATCACATAGGAAACCGCCGGGTGTTGGACCAAAAGCTCCTCACCTGAAAAGGAGGCCTCCGGTCCGCCCAGAATCACGACCAGGTCCGGCAACAGTTGGCCTAGGGTGTCCACCACTTTCAACACGTATTCGATGTTCCAAATGTAACAGGAAAAGCCCACCACCGTGGGCCGCAAGCGATAGATCTCCGCGATGATCGTCTCCACCGGTTCGTTGATGTGGAATTCCTTTAGCTCTATGTGGGGAAAATCCCCCGCACAGTAGCTGGCCAGATAACGAATGGCTAACCCTGAGTGGATATACTTCGCGTTGATCGACACCAAGACGATCTTCAATTGTCCTCATCCTCCACAAGACTAAATCTCTTTTCCCCTTCCATGGTGGAAACCCCAACTTCTACCCCGTGCTTTTGCAGTAGTCTGTGCATATTCTCCCCCAAAATCAGCTTCTGCTCCGCATCGGTCAGGGGCAAGCTCCGCAGCTGCTTTATTTCGTGCTCGGGATCACCCCAGGGGGAATCGGTGGCAAAGACAATCCGATCGGGTCCGTGTTCTTTGATCATCTGCAACAGAAACTCCCGGGAAGCATAGTCGAAGGAATAGGAAGTATCCAGATAGACATTCTGTCCCACCAAGTGGACCCGGGCCTCTTCCCACCGGTCGTAGCCGCCCATGTGGGCCGCAATGATGGTAGCCTCAGGAAAAGCTCGCACGATCTTAGCCAAGGCCCTAGGCTGACACCGAACGGGCTCACCGAACCCCACATCCAAACCAGCATGGAAAAGCAGTATCAGCCCGGTTTCCACCGTCTTTTCATAGATAGGCCATAGACGCTCCTCATCCACGTCAAAGTCTTGATAATCTGGGTGGAACTTGATTCCCACCAAACCAAGTTCCGCAATCCGCTCGATCTCCTGCTCCCAATGGGGGTAATCGGGATGCACCGTACCAAAACTCTTGATCCGCTCAGACTGGATCGAAGCAGCCCAGTTGTTGATGGTCTGCACTTGCTGCGGTTTTGTGGCAATATGTTGAACAAGGGAGAGATCCACACCGGCCCGATCCATGGAGGCAATTAGACCTCCCAAGGTACCATCACTGAAGTACGGGATGTTAGCCCGGGCCGCCAGCATGGGAATTACCTTTTCCGCAAGTTGATCAGGAAAGCAATGGGTATGGGCATCAATGATCATCGCAATGAAGGTGCCAGTTACCCCAAGATGGGACCTGCACCTCGCCAACCCTCCTGTCTGTGAAATTGGACCTCAATGGTGAGCATAACATCAAGACCCTAGGACAAACCTTCCCAGCCCAGGACTTGTACAAGGGTCTGATCATATCTTATCATAGTCAGTACCGAGCGTCATCGCATCGGGACAGGTTCAAGGAAGGAGAGGACATCAGCGCAGGAAAACAAGAAGGTAATGTCACGAGGAGGAGTACAGTGTCCAAACCTCTCAAGCCACCAGCCCATGTTCTCCATATCTGCCAGAGACTTGAAAGCTCCGGCTTCCAGGCCTATATCGTCGGAGGTGCGATCCGGGATCTTTTGCGGGGTATCGAGCCAACGGACTGGGATATCTGCACCGATGCCTTACCTGCGGAGGTGATGTCCTTGTTTCCCGCGGCCCTTCCCCTCGGAATCGCCTATGGGACCGTGACAGTAATGGTGGACGGAAACCCGGTGGAAGTGACCACGATGCGGGAAGACGGAGCTTACAGCGATGGAAGACGTCCTGATCAGGTGATCTTCGGCCGGGATCTGACCAAGGACCTAGCCCGCCGGGACTTCACCATCAATGCCATTGCCTACCGACCGGCCACGGACCAGTATACCGATCCCTTCGGGGGCCGCAGGGACCTGCGACGCAAGATCGTCCGCTGTGTAGGTGATCCGAAGCAACGTTTTCAGGAGGACGGGCTACGGGTCCTACGGTTCTTCAGATTCATCGCCACCCTAGACTTCAAGCCGGATCGGGCGACATTGAAGGCCGTTGAGCCCCGGTGGCTCCGGGGCGTTAGTGCCGAACGGACCGGCGATGAGTTGAGCCGCCTTCTGGTCGCACCAGATCCCACCTCTGCCCTTCAACTGATGATCGAAAAGGGTGTCCTGGGGGAGCTGATTCCTGAACTGACTCCCTGCGCCCAGATTCCCAAGGGTGGTCACTCTCGTCAATCGGTACTGGAACACACCATCAAGGTAACTGGACTGATCCGCCCCACCTTGGTGCTACGCCTTGCCGCCTTACTCCACGATATAGGGAAGAGTAAGACCTTGACCTATGATGAGTACGGAGCACACTACTACGGGCATGAGCATGTGGGAAGCGAAATGGCCCGGGAAATCCTCACCCGACTTCGCTTCAGCAAGAAAGTAGTAACCCAGGTGGCGCATCTGGTGCGGTGGCACATGTTTCAGGTCCCTCCCAACGCCACCGATCGCACCCTAAGAAAGCTAATTGCCCGCACGGGGCGCACAGCCATTCTTGACCTGTTGGAGTTGCGTAGGGCCGATATCCTGGACAGTGAGCCGCGGGATATCGTGGCCGCTCAGCAGTATTTCCAACAGCTTGCTGCAGCCATCCAACAGATACTCCAAGAAGGTCAGACCTTTACCCTAAAGGATCTGGCTATCAGCGGCCATGATCTCCAAAGGGAGTTGGGACTCAAACCCGGACCGATGATTGGGCGTGTACTCAATCATTTACTAGAACAGACCATCGACGAACCGAAGCTGAATGAGTACAGGACTCTATTAGCGCTAGCCCGACAGTACGTAAGAACAATTGAGGATAGGAACCAATAATGCTGTTCACCCATACTAGGTCTGGGACAATACCCCATTCTCCTTATTCGCCCTGGTTCTTGGGAGGAGATAGGTCCTCAGCCAGACGGGAGCCAGTTGTACAGAACACTGTGTCGTTTCACCTTGTGCGGTGCCGGTCCACCATAGGACCCTAACACCGTTCGCAAGCCAGGAATTGCTGTTTTCCGGGAGGGATATTCCAAAGTCTCTCTGAAATCCCAACATATACACGTAGAGATAGATCTCAATGGTTGACATCTAAAAGAGCCTATGGTATTTTGAAGCTAAAGATATTTTTGGGTTTTTTGGGCATGGAAGGGAAGCTGGTCCAAGTGCTGACACCACGTAGACGTCAATTCTTGGATGCCATCAAAGAAATCTATGACCGAACCCAAGCCCCAGTCCATTACACGGAACTTGCAGAGGCCTTAGAGGTCAGTAAATGGACGGCCTATGACATGGTGCGTAGTCTAGCAAGCATAGGTGCAGTTCGGTTGGACTATGTCCAGGATTCGCCAGGAAAAGCAGGGCGGTCCAAACTGGGAGCGATCCCCGTCAACCAAGAGGCGAACGTTAGCACTACCCCGTCGGAAAAGGAGGTGCAACGCACGAAGGAGCGCCTCCTTGGGTTGCTGCAAAGGGTCCACAAGCAACATGTGTGTCTGCAAAGTCTCATCCATGATGCCAAGGCTTCCAACTCCGGAGAACTCTCCTTTGTTTACCTAGTGGCCATCATCTGTGTGTTAATCAAGATACTCTCCCCCAGCAGTGTTCAATACTGGTTGCAGGCCACATCTCCGGAAGTAGGACTGACCGGTGCATTGGGGTTCGTCATGGGCCTTGCCTCCGTCTCCAAGCTACCCCAAGAGGTTTTGGAGTACTTGCGTACCGCCGTAAATCAGGTGGAAACCCTGTCCAAGGAGATATCAGCGAAGGAAAAGGCGTTCATTATGGATTTCTGGCAGGAGACACTGGCTGCAATTTGAGGCAAAGCTGTCTCCTGCCTTTTTTCGTGGCGTAATTATCATAGTAACCACAGAAGGAGTGGGAAGAAGTTATAAGTGACAAGAAAACTAAATAGGAGGGAATAGTATGGACTGGTTTAAACGTTTGGCTACAGACTTTGCTGTTAAGCAGGCTGTCGGTTACTTGGATAGGGATCCCGAAAGCAACATCCCGAGACTTCTGGACTGGTCGGAACGCTGTGCCAAACTGGATGCACACAAACAATATGTCCGTCAGATCCGGGAAATATGGGAGGAACCGGACAACAACTGGCGACAGTTGATCATGCGGACCTTCACGGAATTGGCTCCCCAGGTAAGAAAGAAGTTCTTCGTCAACTTCTTCGTCTACGCAGGCATGTATGGGATCCCCAAGGGTTACGCCATGCAGGAAAAGTATAATATCAACATCCCCTGGGCCATCCTGATGGATCCCACCGCGGCATGTAATCTGAAATGTATCGGTTGTTGGGCTGGACAGTACGATCAGCGGGATTCCATGGACCTGGCGACACTGGATCGGATTATCGAAGAAGGTAAGAAGCTAGGCATTTACACCTATTTATACTCTGGCGGTGAACCCCTGATCCGCAAAGGCGATCTGATCACCCTAGCCCGAAAGCACTCAGAATGCATCTTCCTATCCTTCACCAACGGTACCTTGGTGGATGAGCAGTTCGCCAAGGAACTGAGCGAAGTGGGGAACCTGTTCCTGGCGATCAGTGTGGAAGGAAACGAAGAAGAAAACGATCTGCGACGCGGCAAAGGGAATTACCAAAAGGTCATGGAAGCCATGGATATCCTGCGGAAGCATGGTGTGGGCTTTGGCTTTTCCGCTTGCTACCACCGCAAGAACACCGAAGCCATCGGCTCCGATGAATTCGTAAACCACATGATCGACAAAGGTTGCATGTTCGGATGGTACTTCACCTATATGCCCCTTGGGAAGGATGCCCAGCTGGACCTTTTGGTCACTCCTGAGCAGCGGGCCTGGATGTACCGCCGCATGCGCGAATTAAGGGCGGAAAAGCCCATCTTTCTGATGGATTTCTGGAACGATGGCGAGTTCGTGGCCGGATGCATTGCGGGCGGTCGCCGGTATATCCACATCAATGCCCGGGGCGATGTAGAACCCTGTGCCTTCATTCACTATGCCAATTTGAACATTAAGGACTGCACTCTATTGGAGGCCCTGCAATCACCCCTTTTCCAACAGTATCGCGAGCGCCATCCTTTCAACAAAAACCATCTACGGCCTTGTCCCCTCCTTGACAACCCCAATGCGCTTTTAGAGATGGTGAAGAAGTCCCAGGCCTTCTCCACCCAACCAGGAGACGAAGAGCCGGTGGAAGTCCTCACTAGTAAGTGTTTGGATGCGGCGGCGAAATGGGCCGTGGTGGCAGACGAAATCTGGGAGAATCGAAAGGGCAAAGGAATAGAAGAAGGAAGCCCTGCCCTTCACAAAGTGGCCCAATGAGTCCAAGAAGGAGGCCAGCCTAAACCCGCTGGCCTTCTTCCTACCCCGGAGCTGCTTCATCAAACGCCAAAAGCCCTTGGACCCTACGGGTCCACGCAAATTTCGTAGGGACGCTTGAAGAAGAGAGGGAGGATATTCCAGACAAAAAAAGAAAGAGTCCTCAAACAAGAAAAGAAGGCGCTAAGCGCTAAAAGGAGGACTCTTTCCATGATT
>DUMW01000115.1 GCA_012839765.1 Bacillota bacterium | reverse complement strand
CATCCTCTGGCTTTATCCACCTCAGCAAGCATTGCCACGGGTGCTCAACGAAACAGCAGGGCCATTCGAAAGACTACAAACTTGTTAGGCTCCAAGGGGCTTTCTGCTGCGTACAACGCGACCCAATATTGAATCCACCCGGCAACTAGATGGAGGTTCAGCCTTTCCGCGTAAACAGTTTGGAATTGGACCTTCGGCTGAAGATTCCCAGACCGGAACAACATCTAGACAAAGCAATAGGTAGGGGTAACCCCCTACCTATCAAATGACTAAAGCTTTATATTCGTTACTTAATAACCTTCGATACAACACCAGCACCGACGGTCCGTCCACCTTCGCGAATGGCAAAGCGCAGTCCCTCTTCCATCGCGATGGGGGTGATGAGCTTTGCGGTGACGGTCACCCGATCGCCCGGCATAACCATTTCTACGCCCTCAGGCAGTTGAAGCTCACCAGTAACGTCGGTGGTCCGGAAATAGAACTGGGGTCGATACCCGCTGAAGAAGGGGGTATGCCGTCCACCCTCTTCTTTGCTCAGTACGTAAACCTCAGCCTCAAACTCGGTGTGCGGAGTGATGGAACCCGGCTTGGCCAATACCTGGCCGCGCTCAATCTCGTCCCGGTCAACGCCACGCAACAGGACACCGATATTGTCTCCAGCCTGGGCTTGATCCAGAAGCTTACGGAACATCTCCACGCCGGTAGCCACAGTCTTCCGGGCCTTGTCCATCAGACCGACGATCTCCACTTCGTCACCCACTTTGACAGTACCCCGCTCCACACGACCGGTGGCCACGGTTCCGCGTCCAGTAATACTGAACACGTCTTCCACAGGCATGAGGAAGGGTTTGTCAACTTCCCGTTGGGGGGTGGGAATGTAGTTGTCTACCTGCTCCATCAACTCAAGAATCTTGCTACACCATTCGCACTCGCCACAGCCACACTCCAATGCCTTGAGGGCAGAGCCAGCCACTACAGGAACCTCGTCTCCAGGGAACTCATACTCGCTCAGGAGATCCCGTACTTCCATCTCCACAAGCTCCATCAGTTCCTCATCGTCCACCATGTCCGCCTTGTTCAAGAACACGACGATATTAGGCACGCCTACCTGACGGGCAAGGAGAATGTGTTCCCGGGTCTGGGGCATAGGACCATCCGCCGCGGAAACTACTAA
Source organism: Bacillota bacterium (assembly GCA_012839765.1). Taxonomy (NCBI): domain Bacteria; kingdom Bacillati; phylum Bacillota; species Bacillota bacterium. Next base: position 13,106 of record DUMW01000115.1, on the reverse strand, counting down.
AATCGCACCGTCCATCTGGGCTGCACCAGTAATCATGTTCTTTACATAGTCAGCGTGACCAGGACAATCCACGTGGGCATAGTGCCGATTCTCGGTCTCATACTCGACGTGGGAAGTATTGATCGTAATTCCCCGTTGTTTCTCTTCAGGTGCGTTGTCGATCTCGTCAAACCGCTTTGCCGCTGCACCGCCCTTTTTGGCGAGCACGTTGGTAATGGCTGCCGTCAAAGTGGTCTTACCATGGTCTACGTGACCGATGGTACCAATGTTGACGTGTGGTTTAGTTCGTTCAAATTTCGCTTTAGCCACAGGAATCACTCCCCTTGCCTTTGCGGCATGTCCTTCAATATGTTATCAGATCTCAACAACATATCGCCCTCTAACCCAAGATACTACAAAAAGCCCTTCAATTCCAGAATGGAGAGGGCTAAAAGTTTTAGAAAATGGAGCCGGCAACCAGGATCGAACTGGTGACCTCATCCTTACCATGGATGCGCTCTACCTACTGAGCTATGCCGGCATGGTTGCGGGGGTTGGACTTGAACCAACAACCTCCGGGTTATGAGCCCGACGAGCTACCAATTGCTCCACCCCGCGCTGTATTGTGGTGGACAAATAAATGGTGGAGGGAGTAGGATTCGAACCTACGAAGGCATCGCCAGCAGATTTACAGTCTGCCCCCTTTGGCCAACTCGGGAATCCCTCCACGGTTGTGCCCGTCTAAGGGCTGGTGATGTTCAATTGTTCCACCCGTTGCATTGTAGCATCATTAGCCCGGGAAGTCAACCCCTCAATGGTTAGATTGCCTGGAGCCAGCGGGGGGACTTGAACCCCCAACCTTGGCCTTACAAGGACCCTGCTCTACCGATTGAGCTACACTGGCCGGCTGAGCTAATGCAGATGTTATTATAGCCAACTTGTGTACCGTTGTCAATAATGCAACGCAGATTCTTCGCGAAACAGTAATTGGGAGCTGTTACGTTGAACTGACTCCCTTTGTCATTGTCTAACGGGGAACCAAAGGGCCAGTTCGATGGCAGCGATGTTTGTGGGCACCACTTTGCATCCGGAACCAGCCCCGTGTCGGGAAGCAGCAGAAAGGCCCTGCGTAACTGGGTTACAGATGGGATGCATGCTTCCACCGCGTCCTGTTGTACCTGCAGACACACGCAACAGACATAGCGGGTTTGACTCACACCAGCACGAAAGTGCTCCGGGCCCTAGAAGTAATCTCCTCCCCACAGGCATTGGGCTTTTCCGCCTCCGAATCCTGAGTACCTCTACACTTGGAACAAAGGGCCCGCGGAGGTTATCCCCACATTTCCCTGCTTTGACTCCAGAGGAAGTATCCTTCGGCTTTGACCCAAGTGGGAAGCTTTCGGCCGGTCTATATCCTCACAGAATGAGTTAGAGCACCAGGATCAATACAAAGATCGAAGCCAGCAAGGACACCACCGCCACCGGAGCACAATACTTAATGAAAGTCAATGCCGTGAAGCTTTCGCCCTTATCCTTCAGAATCTTCACCAGCATTACTCCGGCAAGGGCACCAATAGGACTAAAGAAGGCACCGATGTTTGAACCTATGATGGTGGCGTAAATTGCCACAGGCAAATGGGGACTTGTAGCCCCGTTGTGTAAAACACCGGAGAACAGGATGCTCATAGGAATGTTATTGATGATGTTTGAAGAGAGGGCAGAAGCAAAACCGAAAAGAAGCCCTACATCCCAAGGATGATTGGTGGCCGAAAACATTAGTCGGGATAACGCATCTGTAATTCCGTGCTTTTTCAAGGTCAAGACTGCTATAAACATGGACAAGAGAAAGGGAACCAGTGAATAGGGTAAACCCTTAAACACATCTGTTATATCCACCTGATACTCTGTGTCAGCGGTTTTGGCCTGGTCAGTGCTGCGGTGAAGGTTCACCAGCCAAGCCCCGATCAGGAGAAGAAGTGCAAACACCAAGGATATGAGCCACATCTCCAGATCAATGTAAGAGCCTACAGTCAGTGTAAGCACGCAAAGTCCCAGAGTAACTAGGGATAACGCGGCGATAGTCTTATCCTTCAACTCCACCTTCTCAGCGGAGTGCCCGTGTACGGAGGACACACCCAAGGATTCCATCAATTGCCGTCGGAAGATAAGAAGCAACATAAGAAAAGAGGTCAACCCCGCAGCAATGCTGGGCAATACCATGACCCGCAGGTATCCAATAAAGGTTGTACCTGTAGAAGAGGCGATATAGATATTTGTAGGGTTGCCGATCATCAGTACCAGACTCCACGTATTGGCAGCGACGAATTCCGCGATGATGTACGGCACAGGATTTATGCCAGCCTTCTTGGCAAAATGGTAAATGAACGGAGTAAAAGTGAGGATGATGATATCGTTGCTCGTAAAGACGGTAAGGACCGCGATCACGGCATAGAATACCACGAATAGGTGGAGTTGGTCTCTATCCGAGCGGCTCATGGCCTTTAGGGCACAGTACTCGAAGAACCCTGCCCTATCTAGCATAACGGAAATAAAACACATGGACATGAAAAGTACAAGAATCTTCAGCGGATTCATGCTCTCGCTGGCTGTGATTCCCCTTAACACCTCAAGGGGAGTGATAGCACCCACAGCCAGTAATACTACAGGGATTACCAGGGAGACCAACCAAAAGCTTTCTGCTCTTATAGTCTGGCCTTTGAACGATATCGCCAAAACCGGCTTCTTCACGACAAGGACAGTTATGACAAAACACACCACCAGGACTAATACCAAGGCAAAGTAACCCATACATACACTCCTAAACCACATTGTGATGTTGCTTGCTGAAACATGTCGAAGTCAAGACCGTATCCCACAGGATAGAGTTGTACGGAAGATGCCCTGTACAAAGACATCTACTTTCCAATGGGGCTACAAGCGCTTGTTTTCAGCGTACTCATGGCCATCCCAGAAGACAGGAATAGAGCCCTTTGCCCCTAGCGCACTCCTTCTCTTGCATCCTCTCTGAGACATCGGTATAGGATCTGTACGGGCACTTCTCTGGCCGCACGTACCCCAGATCCGGTCAGAGTGTAATGGCGTAATGAAGTTTGGTGGATAGGGTTAGATTCCCGCACACTGTCTTCAGAGTGGCAGACTTAGAAGGAAAAGTGACCGTGTTTCCTACCGGAGTCCATGGCCTGAACCCCTTCTTAGAGGTGAGCACGATTACCGAGAAAAGTAGTTCTACGACACGCGGGAAATTCCTGCAGGAAGCGGCAAACTAGATGTAGGGTATTGACACAGATTTATACTATATGGAAGGAGGGCCTGCACCCTTCACCCTTTCGCGCATACGTCTGGAAAGGATTGCTCGGCGAGGAAGGGCAAGCTTTAGGTAACAGGCCAGAACCGGTTCGCAGGGGCCACCAGTCTCTTTTTCGGCGGTCGGTACCGGGGTTTCGTCGCAGCAGAAAAAGAAATGCGGGCGCAAGCTACAGGGAACCTCCTATATTCAGATCCCACACTACTCCGCCAAGGGCAAACCCGGGACCAAAGGATAGCCTACGGCAGGAACGGGACACCTGAGAACCACCCAAATCCCTTAGGGGGCCAAATGCTAAACCGCCACGTCTCTTTCGGTTAAAAAGCGCTCCACTTTGCGTTTGATTCGTTGTAGGGCGTTATCGATTGATTTGACATGGCGCTTCAACATAGTCGCGATCTCTTGATATGATTTCCCTTCAAGATAACATATGAGGACTTCCTTTTCGAGATCGCTCAACAGCTCATTCATTTGTCGGCACATATGGTCAAACTCTTCTTTATCAATGAGCAGTTCCTCAGGATCGGCCACTTGTTGACTGGAGATAATATCGAGAAGTGTGCGTTCGGATTCTTCATCATGGATAGGCTTATGCAGGGAAATATAAGTATTAAGGGGAGCATGTTTTTGTCTACTGGCTGTTTTCACCGCTGTGATGATTTGCCGGGTCACACAAAGTTCCGCAAAGGCGCGGAAGGATGCCGGTTTTTCCATCCGGAAATCCCGAATCGCCTTATACAGGCCGATCATTCCCTCCTGAACTATATCCTCATGATCAGCCCCCATAAGAAAGTAGGACCTGGCTTTGGTCTGGACGAAACCGCGGTATTTATGCAACAAAAAGTTGAGGGCGGCGTCATCGCCACAACGGGCCCGTTCGGCCACTTGTTCATCATCAAGGACCGCGAATTCTTCCAGCTCAGAAAAAACCACCAACCCCATCGCCTCCCGATGATATCGGTAGCCACCTAGCTAAACTGCCGCTGGCGCAATACTTCAAAGATTAGGATCGCTGCTGACACAGCTGCGTTCAAAGAGCTGATCTCTCCCTGCATAGGTATCGCTGTTAAGAAATCGCAATTCTCTTCCACCAAACGACTCAAACCTGCACCTTCGGAGCCAATTACCAACCCCAAAGGTACGGTAAAATCTGTTTGGTAACAGCTTTGGGGTGCGTTGGCACTGGCCCCGGCAATCCAAAGACCGTGCTCCTTCAGCACCCCGATCGTCTGCACCAAGTTGCTCACCTGGACCACCTTCACATATTCCAAAGCACCAGCAGCAACTTTAGCCACTGTGGCGTTGACCCCCACAGAGCGTCGCTTCGGCAAGATCACCCCATCTACACCCGCGGCCTCCGCCGTACGAAGCAAAGAACCCAGGTTCTGTGGATCCTGCCAATGGTCTAACAAGACTACCAAAGGTGTTTTCCCCTTGCCCAAATCGGCGAGGAACTCATCAAAAGGGGTATAAGAAAAGGGTTCCACCACAGCAATGACCCCTTGGTGGTTCTGACCCGGGACCAGTTCGTCCAAGACTTCGCGATCCACATACTCGACGAGAATCCCCGCCTGCGCCGCTCTTTGTTTAATTGTATGCAAGACGTCACCGGACTTAGTCCTCAGCTGGGCTTGTTTGGGCAAGACTATTTTATGAATCAGGCGGCCAGCCCGTATGGCCTCCAGGACCGGGTTCCGTCCGAAAATCAAGGTCTCCATCGGAAAGTAACCCCTTTTCTTTCGCCGGTAAGGAAACGCTTATTCACCAAATCCAAGGACCTCCTTCAGTCTTTGTTCCTGACCGGTGAGAAACAAAAAGCCTACCAAGGCCTCGAAGCCCGTACTCTGCCTGTACTTCGTTGCGGAAGTGCTCCTTGGAAGCGTCCCTTGCTTACAGTTGCGGCCACGGCGGACCACATCCTTTTCTTCTTCGCTCAACTTGTCAAGCATCTTCTTAAGGAAATCCGCCTGACATTCCGCGTTGACCTTCGCCACGGTCCGTCGATGCATCTGATCTAGCTTCATCGCCGGCTTTTCCACTAGCCAACTGCGCACATAAAGCTCGTAAACCGCATCTCCCACATAGGCCAGTACCGCTGGTGACAGTTGTTTCGCCTCTGCAACACTCAATTGGCAAAACAGGCCCCCAGAATTCTTCAGTTCACCTTCCATCGAGGACCCTCTTTCGTATCTTCCACTACGATGCCCAGCTCCGTAAGCCGATCCCGAATCAGGTCCGCCAACGCCCAGTTTCTCTCTTCCCGCAACTTCTCCCGCACCGTCAGAAGGAGATCAATAACCTCCGCGGTCAAACCGGTATCCACAGCCGCCTGGGCCTCTTCGGAGATCACCCCGAGGATCCCTTGGGCCACCTGTTTCAGGAAAGCATAGGCCTCCGCCCCTTCGGTGCAGTCCGGGCGGTTGGCGTAGCGCACCACGTCAAAACATACGGCCACTGCCCGAGCGGTGTTAAAATCGTCGTCCATGGCCTCTGTGAAAGCCTCCATGGCCCAAGCCAGCGGTTCGGCTGGAGCAGCTTGGCCGTATTGTTCCTTCAAGCGTTTATAGGTATCCTGCAATCGCCGCCAACCCCGTTTGGCCTCCTGCATTTTCTGCTCATTAAACTCCAAGGGGCTCCGATAATGGGTGGACAGAATGTAAAACCGAAGAAGTTCGCTGGGGTACTTAGCCAACAAGTCTGAGACCGTTAAGAAATTCCCCAAGGACTTAGACATTTTCTCGTCGTTCACGGTGATCAGTCCATTGTGCAACCAGTACCTGGCAAAGGCACAACCGGTCAAGGCCTCGGATTGGGCAATCTCGTTTTCATGGTGGGGAAAGACCAGGTCCATACCCCCACCGTGGAAATCGAAGCCTGCCCCTAGATAATGCATGGCCATCGCAGAACATTCGATATGCCACCCGGGTCGACCCGGCCCCCAGGGACTGTCCCAACTGGGTTCATTGGGTTTGGATTTCTTCCAGAGCGCAAAGTCCAGGGGGTTCCGCTTGTTTTCACTCACATCGATGCGGACACCGCTTTCCAACTCATCAACCTGTTGTTTAGACAGTTTCCCGTACCCTTCAAAGGCTGGTACATGGAAATAGACATCGCCGTCGGCTACATAGGCCACGCCCTGGGCAATAAGATCTTCCACCATCGTAATGATATGAGAGATGTGCTGGCTTACCCGGGGATGATAATCCGCCGGTGCCACCTTCAGCGCCTCCATCGCATCCAAGTACTCTTGAATGTACTTGCTGGAAAGCTCCTCGGTAGTTATACCCAGTTGCTGGGCCCGGGCAATGATCTTGTCATCCACGTCGGTAAAGTTTTGTACGTAAGTGACTGCGTAGCCCTTACTCTTCAGGTATTTACGAATCACATCCCAAATCACACTGGGACGGGCATGTCCTATGTGTGTTTCGTCATAGGGCGTTACGCCACAGACATAAATACTAACGCGCCCCTCCTCCCGAGGCACAAACTCCTCCTTGTTCCCTGTCAGTGTATTATAAACCCGCAAGCCCATCCATAAGTCATCCCTTCTGCACAGCATCTTCCTTCGGGCTGCTTTGCGCTTTTTCTAATTCTTTGATTTTTTCCTCAAGACTATCCATGCGCCGTTGCATACAGCGGAACATCTTTTCTACTGGGTCCGGTAGATTGTGGTGGTCCAAGTCGATTTCATTCACGCGCCGCCCGTCCTGGACAACCACCCTGCCGGGAACCCCGACAACAGTGCTGTTGGGAGGCACCTCCTTGAGCACCACTGCCCCGGCGCCAATCTTCGCGTTATCCCCCACCTTGAAGGAGCCGAGCACCTTGGCCCCTGCAGAAATCATCACGTTGTTGCCAATGGTGGGATGTCGTTTGCCTTTCTCCTTCCCCGTACCGCCAAGGGTCACCCCCTGGTACAAGGTCACATTGTCACCGATCTCGGTGGTTTCACCAATCACCACACCCATCCCGTGATCAATAAAAAATCCCTTGCCGATAACTGCGCCGGGATGGATCTCAATTCCGGTGAAGAAACGGGTGAGCTGGGAAATGATGCGGGCCAGTAGGAATAGCCGTCTTTTGTATAAAAAATGAGCAATCCGGTGCCAGAAGATGGCATGGACCCCTGGGTAGCAAAGCAGAACTTCTAACAGATTCCTTGCCGCCGGATCCCTTTCAAATACCGCCTTGATATCAGCTTTAATTGTATCAAACATCCCAAATTGATCACCCCACCACCGCACAGGAATTGGGAAACACATTTATCTTTGCTTAATTATACAGATAAGCCTTCTTGGGTGTCAACCAAACATTGGCGGGACAACCCTTAGGCCTGACTGGCCAAGAGTTCAGCTAGCTTCCGGTAAGCCGAGGCGCCATCGACTCCCTTGGCATAGGTCATAATGGACTCACCAGCCTGGGCCGCCTCCGCAAAGCGAATCGTCCGTTTTATGACTATGTCGAAGACCGGGATCTTTCCGTTAAAGGTGGCCTTAATCTCTTCCAGGACCTCCTTGGAGTGTTTGGTGCGTTCATCATACATCGTGGGCAAGATTCCCACGATCCTCAACTTACTGTTCAACTGCAAGCGCACCTTTCCGTACATTTTCAACAGGGCCTTCACTCCCCGGAGGGCCAAATACTCACAGGCCACAGGGATCAGCATCTCATCGGCCACCGCCAGGGCATTCAAGGTCAAAAGCCCCAGGGTAGGCTGGCAGTCGATGAGGATGAAATCATATTCATCCCGCACCTCCTTCAGGACAATCCCCAGGCGTCTTTCCCTGGAGACTGTACCGATGAGATCCATCTCGGCCAAGGATAGATCTATGTTAGCCGGAAGTAGATCTGGTCCAAATTTCGTAGCCAACATCACTTCCTTGGCATCAAGGCCGCGCATCATCGCATTGTAGACAGTCTTGGGCAGGGAATCCGGTTCAAACCCACAGGAAACCGTCAGGCCTCCCTGGGGATCGAGGTCCACAAAAAGTACCTTCTTTCCCAGCTCCGAAAGGGCCGCACCGATATTCAAAGTCGATGTAGTTTTACCCACTCCGCCCTTCTGGTTGGATACGGCTATGATTCGGGACATGATCGCGCCTCCATTCCCTCGGTGTCCCCACTTTCCTGCAGATTGGCCAAGTTTTTCGCCATTCGTTTCAACCGCTGTTGCACCAAATAATGGATGGTACCTTCTTCGTAAGTGCCATCGGGTCGCAACTGGCCCGCAGGCAGACCCGTTATCAGTTCGATACCGTCGTCGACGTGATCCACTGCATAAATATGGAACTGCCCCTGGGCCACTGCCTCCACCACCTCGTGGCTTAACATCAAATTTTCCACATTCCGCCGGGGAATGATCACTCCCTGATCCCCGGTGAGCCCCTGCAACTTGCAAACAGCAAAGAATCCCTCGATCTTTTCATTTATGGCCCCCACCGGCTGCACTTCACCCTTTTGATTTATGGAACCGGTCACCGCCAGGCCCTGCTTGACAGGCACCCCAGCAATGCTGGAAAGCAAAGCATAAAGCTCAGCACTGGAAGCGCTGTCCCCATCAACACCGCTGTAACTTTGCTCAAAGCACAAGGTTGCAGAAAGGGAAAGTGGATACTCCTTGGCATACTTTCCTGCCAAGTATCCACTAAGGATCAAGATACCCTTGTTGTGAATCCGCCCATCCAACCGGGCTTCCCTTTCGATATTAATGACACCTTCCTCACCTACGAAAGTCTCCGCGGTAATGCGACAAGGCTTACCAAAGAGGTGATCCCCCAGGTCAATCACCGCTAAGCCATTAACTTGGCCGACCTTTTCACCGGTGGTGTCAATAAGGATACTGCCTTCTCCGATGGCCTCCAGAATCTTCTCTTCATACAGACTGACCCGATAACGTTTTTCCCCGATCGCCTTCTTTACATGCTCCCTTTGCACCCACGGGCTGCCATCGGCACGGGCCCAAGCATCGGCCTCATAGACAATCTCCAGGATGCGGTTGAACTCGGTGCTCAATTTCCGTTGGTGTTCCGCTAACCTGGAACTGTATTCCACTACTTCGGCCACCGCTTCCTTGGTAAAATCCTTCACTCCCTCTTTGCGACAGACGGTGGCAATTAGGGACACCAGCTTTTGCACATTGTCTTCAGTACGTTCCGTTTCCGTATCGAAATCCGCCTTCACCTTGAAGAGCTTGGCAAAATCCTCATCGTAGTTCTCCAAAAGATAATATAGCTCTGGGTTGCCCACCAAGATTAACTTCACTTGCACAGGGATGGGATCAGGTTTTAGCGAGGCCATGGGGGTAAGACCCAGTTGTTCGTTCAACCCTTCAATGGTCACCGCTCCGCTCCGCAAAACCCGTTTAATTGCTTCCCACGCGTAGTAATTGCTAAGCAAGGCTTGGGCGGGGATAATTAAGTACCCACCGTTCGCCTTGTGCAGAGCACCGGGCTTGAGCATACGAAAGTCGGTAACAAAAACCCCCATCTCGTTTCGATATTCTTGTTTGCCTAAGAGGTTCGAATAATTGGGATTCGGCTCAAAGACCACCGGCGCACCGGATAAATCCCTATTATCTACAAACAGATTCACTTCATATTTGGCCAGGGAATCGGTACGCCCCATCCGGCGCAACCACGGGAGGGGCAACCCGCTTTGTTCTTCGTCCATCAGCAAGTCGTGGAAATTAGCGACGAGGTCCCTTTGCATAGACCGCAAGTAATCCTGTACCCGCGGATTGTCAGTGTATTCGCCTATAATTTCCTCAAATGCTGGAGTGGCCAGTTCCGTCACCACCGACGCCTCCAGTTTACGTACCTCGCCCTTGGCTTCCTTCTCCAGGGCCCGAACCCGGCGAATAACATCTGCGATATGCTCCTGTAGTTCCTTGTGGCGTTCTTCCAACTTGCGACGCAGATCGTCGTCCAGTTTGGGCATTTCCTCGGAATCCACTGGTTGACCATCCACCACTGGAACGGCTGAAAGCCCTGTGTTAGTCCTTCTTAGTATAAAGCCGCGTTCCTGGGCAAAGCCTTCCAGATCCAAGAGTAATTGCTGGCTCCCCTTGGAATACTGCTCCAAAAGCTCCGCCTTCCGGCGAGCATATTCCTCACTTTCCAAGGTCTGGTTGATTTGCTCTTGGAGTCTCTCGATTAATCGATCCACCCGTTCGGCAAATTCCGCCCCACCCCCTGGAGGAAAACTCAAAGCCAGAGGTTGATCGGGCTTGTCGAAATTGTACACATAGCACCAGTCCTGGGGAACGGGTCTTTGGGCCGCTACCTTCCCCACCATGGTCTGGATTAAGCTGTTTTTCCCCAGGCCAGGAATACCGGATACATAAATGTTGTATCCCGGTCGGTCCATAGCGAGTCCGAATTCCAAGGCTCGTTCCGCCCGCTGTTGACCGATGAAACCCGTCAAAGGGGGTACATCCCGAGTAGTTTCAAATTGGAGCCCACAGGAATGACACCGGGCCCGCAGTTCGTCTTGCGTCAACTTTTTGATCGCCAAAGCACGATCCTCCCACTTCACCTACTGTGTAATCTGTTTCCGCGCCAGTTCCTTAGCCAGATCATAGACATCCTTTAAAGGCAGAGCAAGTTGGTCAGCGGCCATCTTACAATCTTCATACTCAGGAGCAATGTTTGTCACCTGCTGACCCATCCGGGCAATTTTCACTCCGATCCGTTGATCGCCCAACTCCACCTGGAGCCGCTCTGCGGTCAACCCATACATGGTTTCATTTCTAACCCGCACCCCTAGAGTGGTGGTCTCCCGGAAGATGATCCCTTGTAACAACTCCACCCGGGCAGGGTTAGCCAAGACCGTAAGTAGGGTGGCGGGCCGCCCCTTCTTTCCCTGCACCGCAGTGAGGGTCACCTCCAAAGCCCCTGCTGCCTGCAATTTCTCAATGACATAGGAATAAAACTCCGGGTTCATGTCATCGATACTGGCCTCGATGATGGCAATAGGTGATCCCCCCGGCGGAAGTTTGCGTTCTTGGCTCTCAACCTTTTCTCCCAAACTGATGCGCAGTAAGTTGGGAGTGGCAAGGACTTTACTCCCAGCTCCGTACCCCACGCGCAAAAGGCGCATCGCCGGTGGAGGAACAAACTGGCATAGAGATGTAAGAAGCAGGGCACCGGTGGGTGTTACCAGCTCCGCCTCCACATCGGTTTGATAGACCGGATAACCCTTCAACAGCTCCAAGGTGGCCGGGGCCGGCACAGGGATTCTACCATGCTGACACTCCACAAAACCGGTCCCCAGGGGAATGCTTCCACAGTACATTTCCTCGATCCCCAAGTAGGCAAACCCGCAAAGGGTACCAAGGATATCCACGATAGAGTCCACGGCCCCCACTTCATGGAAATGGATTTCATCCACCGTAGTATTGTGAACCCTAGCTTCCGCCTCCGCCAGGCGGGTAAACAATTTGACGCCCTGGATCTTGATCCTGTCCGACAACTTGCTTTCCTCGATTAGCTGCAGAATGTCCGCCAAATTGCGATGAACATGGGTTTCTTCGGTCTCCACGATAGCTTTTACGCTGGTAATTCCGGAAACCACCCGGGTCTGTTGGCTGACTTTATAGCCGGGTACCCGAAGACTAGCTAGGTCCCGGTGCAGCTGTTCCGGAGTATACCCCAGATGGAACAAGGCACCAAGAAACATGTCTCCGCTCGCTCCGGAAAAACAATCCACATAGGCTATTGTCATCGACTTCATCTCCATCGGCCCACAGGGCCCTGTAGTTCTTCCTGCATCTTCCATTCCAACACTCCGCTATAGTGTAACAGCTTCTCCCCCATCGAAACAAGGCGGGCCGTATACCCCCGCCAAGGCGCCCCCAACTGAAACTGCAGGGGCCACAGAGTCTTTTCGTCCAGCCAGATGGTCTCTAGGCCCTGCTCACCGGTAAGGTAAAAGGGTAGGGCCCAGACCGTTTCCCCGGAGAGCACCAAAGGCTGAAGACGACCCTTGGCAAACCATCTCTCCCCCTGGGTAAAGAGGTCAAGCACTCCCAGTTCTTCGAAGGAGTCCCACGCGACCATGAGCCTGCACAACAGCGATAGGTAATCCAGTTCTTCTCCCGTTCTTGGGATCTCCCGTTGTTGCTGATCGGCTCCACAGATCTGGATCCGATCCTCTTCGGGATGAAACAGAAAACAGGAGCTGTAAACCTGACTTTCCATTGTCTCCTGTTGTTGGTAAAGCAACGGAGCAAGATTGGTTAAGTCAACGATAGTATGCTCCTGAATGGACCAGGACCTTGGAGTCTCCCACTCTTCGGTACGGGTCACTTCCAGATAATACATTCCATTTATGCTATCATAACGGGGCCATCCAAAATCCAAAGTAAGTAGCCCCACATTTCCGTCGTCTTCCAAGATTTCATAGACAAAGGTCATCGCATAGGGCAGCTTCGGAAACCCTTGAGCAAAACAAGTAAACAGGGTCACCATGGGTAGTAACAGCATCACCGCACCGAAGACCCTCTTGTTACCTACCGAATACATACTCATCCTCCCCGCACAGATGTTTCTTTTTCTACCCACTTAAATCTATTTTACCTTTTCATGTTCCAGGAGGAAAGCCAGCAGCAACCAGATCGTGATGAAGATGCACACTTTGAAACTATTACCATGGGTCATCGTCAGGTTTTGGCTTAATCCGGGATTTCGCAGGGTTACCCTTGAAAAATGGCGACAGATAAAGGAAAAGTGCCTTCCCATGGGGAATTCTTAACGGGGACAGCATCCCAAGAACACCCCGAAGGAGGCACCTTTCTGGTGAGTAT
>DUMW01000114.1 GCA_012839765.1 Bacillota bacterium | reverse complement strand
CACTCTTGAATGATCTTCTCCTTGAACTCATCAGAATACTGGCGTGACTTCATTTGGAAACCCTCCCTGACTCAATACTATCATAGTGCAAAGGGTTTCTCCAAACTCATTGCGGGGCCCTTAGGTTTCCCCCCTAATGCGTGCCTGTGATAAACAACACTTAGACTTCCTGGTGCTTATTCCCTTCTTAAACTACGAGGGGTCGTACATTCCGGAAGCTTGGAACCTCGGATGGAATTCCTTACGTTGGGAAGATATCAACTTGCGGGCTGGCATCCTCGGAAAGCTAAACCGTAGGACTTGTTGTTGGAGCCAAAGCTGCTCGTGCGATACGAAGGACCCCGCGTGTCACCAAAGACACCCTTCCCTAGCCAACTTTTTGATTTCCGACCTACTTCATTGGGGAAATCTCCTACGGATACTCGTCAATCCACCGGTTCATCGGTTGTTGGGCGTACAATACACCAATCTCTGAACAGTCCCTCCATCTCAGCGTTTTGTTCATGAACCGGCTCAATACCTTCGCCCCTTCATCGCGTATGGCCAAAAGTTCAACAACGCAGGCTTCATGTAATTCCCCCTTCAGGGCACCATTCTCCTTCGATAGTCGAGCACAAAAGGTCCACGTCTGTGCCGCAGAAATTGGAATGGAGTTCTAAAACAGGATCCTATCCGCTCACTGAGAACCGCTTATCAATGCTTACATCTGAGATGGCTTGGACTTCAGATTGTTGAACAATGTCCCCACACCAAGCCTTGGTAATAGCTAGACCCACTAATATAGGCTAACCCTAGTCTGCCCCGTCACTGCACCCACAAGACCCGCGATAAATGGGCCTTGCGGGAATGGTGATATGCGCAGAGCAATATCCATTGTAGATTACTTCCTTCAACAAGCGGGCCGCTGTCTCCCCTAACCTGCGGGGAGACGTGTTGATCGTACTTAAGCGGGGAGTACTGTTTCGACTGACCGGCAGATCATCACAGCCTACAATAGCAATATCCTCGGGTACCTTTATGCCCTGGCTTTGGATACTTTCCATAATGTAACATGCCACACCGTCGCTTTCGGCGAGCAACGCATCAGGCCAGCTGTCCAGTTCAAGCAGCAGTTTAACAATCTCTTTACGACGGGGGGCACTTAACAGAACAGTCTGCCCCTCCTCAAGGTGCCGTTCCACCGCAGTTTGATGACCTTGGAATCTCTTTCTTGCCCACGATTTTATGGGTTCCTGACAAGCAAAGGCAAAATTCTTGTAGCAATGATGTTTTATCAGATGGGTAGTTACTTCATAGTAGGCCTCGAAGTTATTGGTACAGACGGTACTTATCCGTTCGTTATCAGTATAGCGATTGATCATAATGATTTTGAGATCGGTCTGATCAATAATGTGCTTGATACTCGGGTGTTCCTCTTCCCCTCCAAAGAAGATGATTCCATCCAGATCTGCGAAGCCGTTAGTAATCGTATCGATGGGAAACAGATCCGATTCCACCGTAGCCACCAGGTGCAAAGCATCTCCCAGTTCATGCTTGATACCAGCAAAGTACTGTTTATAGACTTCACTTTCGGTGAAGGAGCTGGTCTGGGCAATGACGCCTATTCTCAGTTCATCCTTGGAGGTCTTGCGATTGTAGCCCAATTCTCTAGCAACCCGCAAGATTCTGTCCTTTGTCTCCTTTGCCACGGTTCCTTTTCCCCGCAAGGCCTGTGAAACCGTACTAACCGATACGTTAGCTTCACGAGCTATGTCGCTTAATGTTGGCTTCATATCCGTTGACTCCCATGCAGTATTGCTCACGGTTTTCCGCTTGCTACGAAAAATTTCCTCCAAAACTTTAGCTGAAACTTGCTGTACACAGTCAGTATATCACAGCGTCGTCCTTTTCGGCAAGTACTAGGAAAAGCGACTCCTATTGCTAAGATTGGGGCTTTTGGTCGGGCGCACCCGTTTTTTTAGGAACGGAGGAAGGAAATTGTATAGAAACATAGAATTACAATTGCAGATGATGTGTCAAGGTATCGGTTTTGCTAAACTTTTTTCTGTACTTTTTTGTACTTCCTTTTTTACCATAGATGACATGGAGGTGAACATCAATTCTTGTTGTCTCAAAACCACGAAACACAAGGAGGGATTAAGTTGTATAGACACACGTGGGGAGTCTTGGTGTTACTGCTAATGGTCTGTGCTGGATGTGTAACCATTCTGCCTCCCGAACAAGGCGATCTATTGCTATTCTTCTCAGACTTTGAGGACGACGAAGTCGGAGGAGCCCCTAGTGGAGTCCATGTATACAATGGAAATCCAGTCATTTCCGACCACTTCGGTCGAAAGACTGTATACATGGAACATCCCAATTACGAGACTGACTACAAAGGAGACTCCTACTATATCGCCTTTGAACCACAGACAGGTATAGTCTCCCTGGAATTGTGGGCGTACATGACCGGGACAAACCGCAGTCTCAACATCATTTTTGCCAGCGACTACGAAGCTTTGAACAAATACTCTACTGAAAACTGCGGTGTATATCTCCAGTTTGATCGCTATGGTGACTTACGAGCGCTTTACATGACGGAAAAACAGAACTGGTTGAAACTGGCCGACTATGAAGCCAATACGTGGTATCACCTACGGGTCGAGGTGGACGTTGCGTCCAATACATACGATGTTTATCTCAACAACAACCTGGTGGGAACCGACGTGCCCTTCTACGGAGAACAAAGCAGTCTTAATTCCGTGTTTATCAGATTGGCACATCTTAGGGCAGAGCCTATGCCGCCCGTTTACCCGGTTCACATCGACAGTATCCGCATCGAACGCAAATAGAACAAAGGAGGTCCAATCCTAAGGGCCCCGCAATGAGTTTGGAGAAACCCTTTGCACTATGATAGTATTGAGTCAGGGAGGGTTTCCAAATGAAGTCACGCCAGTATTCTGATGAGTTCAAGGAGAAGATCATTCAAGAGTG
>DUMW01000113.1 GCA_012839765.1 Bacillota bacterium | reverse complement strand
TGAAGAATCGTCATACCAAAGAAGCACTCAAGGCCGCCTAAGATGAGTAAAAAGTGCAACTGGTAGAAATACGAAGCAATCATGCGATATGTAGATGAAGTACAAGCATATTCTCCAAAACTAGGGAGTCAAGGCGAAAAAAAGACTTGTGCAAGGGAGGGTAGTGTGCTACGATATCTTTAGACGAAGGTTCTGTGTCTCATATTAATTAATGTGTTTATTTAACTGGCGTGTTAATTGTTTTCGGAGAGAAGCGGCGGAAACTCTGGGATTATCCTTTCGCCGCTAGGGCCTTTTTCGGAAGGGAAATAGAGATTGTAGAAAGGTGGTGGATCAGAAAACACCCCCCGGGCATTGGCTGGTAATGTAAAGTTCTTATTCTTCATGAATACTATACACTCATACATATTTGTAGATTGACAGCATGCGTAAGTCGATATAGCACGGACCAACGGTTAACATGGATTCTATTTTCCTTTTCTTTGATGGTTAGGATGCGGCAGTAAATGAAGGTGGACCTCGTGTGGTATGTGCTCCACGCTTCATGGAATTACAACATAACTAGCTAAAGAAGGGGTGTAAACATGCAAGCGAAGGTGTTACGTCGTTCGGTGATGGTGCTGTTGTTGGTCGGACTGGTCGCAATGGTTGCCTCAGTTGTTGCTGCTAAGCCCGTAGAGCTTGTCTTCATGCATCGGACTGGTGCCCAGGAGATGGCGTGGGCAACGGAGATTGTCCGTCGGTTCAACGAACTACATCCCGATATCCATGTCACAACTCTGGCCCAGACGTCGGGTGCGAGTGGCGCCGAATACTTAGAAAAACTCACCACTCTGATCATGGGCGGAACGCCGCCGGACATCTTCTATGGCGCATCGGACAAGAAGAACTTCATTTTGTCGGGTTGGACCTATGACTTGGCCCCCTTTGTCGCTCGGGATCTGGCGCAATTGGATATCGACGACTTCTTCCCTGGAGTCTGGGAGACTTTCCAGCTCGGTGACAGCTTCTACGGCGTGCCCCTAGGGGTCGTTCCCCAGTATTGCTTTTACAACAAAGACATCTTCCTGGAACATGGTCTGGATTTGCCCCCCGATGATTGGGATAGTAGCGACTGGACATGGCGGGATTTCGTCGATTGCAGTCGTAAGCTTACCGTCGTAGAGAACGGCGTCTATACCCGGCTGGCGCTCACCTTTGCCAGTGAATGGCACCTGCCGGACATCTGCTGGATCTTCGGTGGTGACTGGGTCGGCCCCGAGGCCTATGCTACAGGCAGGGCTACGGAAGTGACGATGGTACGTCCGGAGAACGTGGCCGCCTACGATGCCCTTGCGGAGTACTACGCCAACTATGCGGCGGCGGGCCCGGGTAAGGGAATTACTGCGGCAGGAAGCGCCTTCTTCGCCGGCCAGGCAGCCATGCACTGGATTGGTTCCTGGTATCTGGATTCGGTGATCAATACTGCACCAAGCTTTGCGTGGGGCCTTGCGCCAATGCCGCTGGTGGAGACGCGAGCGAATACCCGGTGGACCGATCCTCTGTACGTTTCCGCGTTCACGGAGCACCCAGAAGAGTGTTGGGAGTTCATCAAGTTTGCCACAAGCCCCGAATCCCTGGCCCTGTTCACCGAGCTTACCGGCATGATTCCTGCCCGGCGGTCGGCCATGGAGGTTTACATTGACCGGATTTCCACCGCCTCAGGCATGTCCCCCTTCGAGGTGATGAATACAGTGACCGGTGCCCTGGCCCACTCCCGCACGGCCATGGAGGAGGCGGTGCCCAATGTGCACCGGGCCATGCAGCAGGTAGGATACGACATCATTACGGCGATCCAGAACGGTGAGATGGCGGCAGCGGTTGGTTTGGAGACCTTGCAGAGCAGAATGAATGCTGTTCTGGCGAGCCAGTAGTCTCATCCAGATCCAACTCAACTGACCCGGCCGGTGGTGAGTGGGGTGACTCACTCACCCCGCTGCCTTGTATTGTGCAGGGGGGGTGTCCATGTGGTCAGATCTTTCAAAAAGTTAACACTTATACTTACAATCCTTGTTCTTTCCCTTGGCGTCTGGGCTGTCTCCGCTGCCCAAGGGACGATCGGCCCAGCGGGTACGAAGGGATTGACCTATGTGGTACAGGCCATTACGACAAAACAGGTTCTACCCAATCAACCCTTCGACCACGGGGAACTGTCAGATGAGCTGGCGCTTGTCGCAACACCGGGGGAATATGAATCGGCGAGTTTTGTGGTGACCGCGCGGCAAGACCTTAGAGCCTTCTTACCCCAGGTCTATGATTTGGTCCATGACGAGGGGCAGGGAGTAATCCCTAAAGAGAATGTTGATATCAAATACGTTAAAGCTTGGTTTCAGGCCGGTACCGCGTGGTGGGGCCGGGATCAGGACAAGACCCAGCGGATTTTGGTGCCGGAATTACTGCTTAACGATCCCGAGTTGGTGAAGGTGGATCTGGAGAAACAGGAAAACTACCTTAAGCTTTCCTTCCCGGATCGGGAGGAGTATCGCTGGATCAGTGACCCCCAGAACCGCAGCGGGAGGATACAGCTCTTAATCGAGGAGTTCCCCGTCTGCGATAGTCCAGTTCTTTTACCAGTGGATATCCCCGCTGGGTATAACCAACAGCTTTGGGTGACGGTGAAGGTACCCGACGAAGTGGTCCCTGGTGTCTATCGGGGAAGGATCGACTTGTGGGAAGACGGCCAGGTTGTGGGGACCATGCAGCTTAATGTCACCGTCTTGCCCTTTACGCTGGCAGAGCCATACTATACCTCTAGCATCTATTACCGCGGAACCCTGGATATCCTAGGTAATGGCTCCATTTCATCGGAAAAGAAGTCCCGGGAGCAGTTTATTGCCGAACTTAAAGACATGATCGCCCATGGGGTAACGAATCCCATCGTCTACCAACCCTTAAGCTCCCTGGAAGAGGTTCTGAAGATCCGCCAAGAGCTGGGCCTGGGTGGACAACCGCTGTACTACATTGGCGTGCGCACTTACAGCTCTGATAGCCAGATCCTAGAGACCCTTGCGCTGGCGAAGAAGTACGGTATTCCCGAGGTCTATTTCTATGCCATCGACGAGGCGGCGGGGGAACAACTGACCGCGCAAAGGGACGATTGGCTGCGGGTCCACGCCCTCGGTGGCAAAGTGTTTGCCGCCGGTTGGCAACCGGGCAATTTCGAATTGATGGGAGATCTGCAGGACCTGCATATCAGGCATGACCGCTTGCGCTTGGAAGAGGCGGCCAACTGGCACTCCCTTGGAAAGCCGATCTGGTCCTACGGCAACCCCCAAACTTCCGCCGAGGATCCGGAAGTCTACCGGCGCAACTATGGGTTGATGCTCTGGCGCTACAACTATGATGGTGCGGCCCCCTATGCCTATCAGGACGGGTTTGGTAATGTCTGGAACGACTTCGACCATCCGACCTACCGGGATCACAACTTCACCTACCCGACGGTAAACGGTGTGGTGGGGACCATCGCCTGGGAAGGGTATCGGGAAGGGGTGGACGATGTCCGCTATCTGACGACATTGCTTAACAGCATCGAACAGGCGAAGAATTCAGGAGATCCCGCACGGCTGGAGGTGGCCGCAGAGGCAGAAGAATACCTTGCGACCATGAATGTGGGCGGAGACCTTGATCTCATCCGGGCAGAGATGATCTACTACATCCTCCAATTGCAGAAGTCGGATTTTCCCTTCTTACCTCCCGAAGTAACAACAGACGCGGCAGAAGGGATCCAGTTTGACCCGAACCTGGAGCCGGTCATCCGTGAGCTAATCAACAAGCCCTCCGGGCCAATTCTCCCCGGGGACGTGGCGACGATCACCACCATCGACGCGCGGGATCGGGGGATTGAGTCCTTGGAAGGTTTGCAGTACTGTGCATCCCTCACCGTATTGCGCCTCGATCGGAACGATATCTCCGACCTTAGTCCCCTGGCGGAAATCAGTGGGCTGCGGGAGATCATCCTCGATGAAAACCCGCGGATAGTAGACATTTCCCCCTTGGCCAATCACCCGCGGCTATTCCGGCTGCGGATCCATTACACCAGCGTCACCGATTTCCGCACCCTCGATGGACATCCCGCCTTGGAAAACATCGAGTACCACGGGGCGAAGATTACGGATCTTAGTACACTTCCCAACCTGCCGAACCTCAGGGAATTCCATGCCGGCTGGAGCGTCTTGGCAAGCATCGACGGCATCGAACGGTTTCCTCGTCTGTGGCAAGTGATCGTCGGACATAGTCGGGTTACTGACCTGGAACCGCTCTTGAGGCTACCTGGGCTCACCACCGTCTGGCTGGATGCCGGACAACAGGAGGAATATCCTGAGATCGTCGAGGCCCTACGGGCAAAGGGCGTGATCATTAAGACGTTATAGGACGACTTAGGGTGTATTTCCCCGGACCGCTGGCTGCAGTTTTGGTGAAGTGAGTGTTATCCAAGGAAACTAGAAAAGCTCGAAGGGAGTGGGAACCTTGAGACACTGGAAGAGGATCCTGGTGATTAGTCTGTTGGTTGGCTTCCTGTTCTTGTCTGGTTGCCTCAGCTTCTTCTTACCGAAGGTAGGAACCGTAAGTGGACTTGTCAAATCTGGCGCAGATCCTGTCGTCGGAGCTACCGTGGCCATTCCCGCACTGAACCTTTCGGCGGTGACCAATGCCCAGGGAGCATACAGCATTGACAAGGTTCCCTTCGGTACCTATGTCTTGGTCGTCTACCAAGACGATGCCTTTCTCGCCGTCAAGGAAGATGTAGTGGTGGAAAAGGGCAAAGAAGAGGTCAATTGCGACATTGACCTTGTCAGTGTGCAGTATGTGGACGCATTGGAGGGCACCGTCCTGTCCGCGACGGGGAATCCCCTCGGGGAGACGACTATTACCCTATCTATCGGAGAGTACAGTATTAGCTCCGAAAGTGATCCCATGGGTGAGTTTGTGTTCTTCGCTGTCCCCTTCGGGACTTACGTGGCGAGGGCCATCCGGGATGGTGCGGTGGTATACGAAGAGTCCATTGCCGTAGATGCAACAACGACACTAGACATCGTGGTAAGCAGCATCCTTCACCTCGATCCCAACCTAGAAGCAGTTGTCCGGGAAAAAATCGGTAAGCTCGTTGGGGATCTCACCGTGGACGATGTGGCCGGGATTGAAGTGCTGGAAGCCCAGGAGAAGGGGATCACATCCCTGGTGGGACTCCAATACTTCACTTCCCTGCGGGTCTTAAGGGTCGACTCTAACCCCGGAATAACCGACCTTAGCCCCCTGGCCACCCTTACTTCTCTCCGGGAGGTCTTCGTCAATCACTGCAGGGTTGTGGATCTTAGTCCCTTGGCTGGACTTCCCAATCTCTTTAGGTTGGAGTTCAACAGCAACCCCGTTACCAGTCTAGCCGCCTTCGAGGGGCATACGGGGTTACGGAGTATCATGTGTCACTCAGTAGGCTTTACGAGCATCGGCGAACTGCCGAGCCTCCCGAACCTGGAGGAATGGGTCCAGGGCTGGGCGTCCCTTAACGACCTTACCGGGATCGCCACCAAGTTTCCACAGCTTAAGAAACTCTTTATTGGCAGTACAGATGTAGAGGACATCACGGAATTATTGAGCCTGGAACACTTGCAGGAGGTTACCCTTCCCAGTGCCTTGAACACGGAACCGGAACATCCTGTTGTTACCCAATTGAGGGCGAAGGGGGTGGTGGTTAACTTCTCATAGGTGGCTTTGAGCAAACAAAGGACTTGCGCGCATCGATGCCTCGGGGTGGGCTGTTGAGCCCGGGGCAGGTGCTGGCATCGATGCGCGCTTGAAGAGTAGGTTCCCTCCCATCAATAGGCGACGTTGGCCCGGTAAGGAGTGGATGGACGGTGGGCAGGTCTTATCTATGGTATTTTGCTCTGTGTTCAGTACTTGTCTTGTTCAGCCTAGGAGCGAGCATGTCTATAAAGGCTCAGGAAAGGGTCCTCTACCAGTACCTCCAAGACTTTGAGGAGGAGGATCCGTTCCAATTGTTCAAGTCCGACGGTGCATACACGGTACATTTCAAAGGTTTGACTACTGAGAAAGCCTTTGCGGGGGAGCGCTCTTTCAAGCTAGATGTGACAATCGAAAGTGGCTCCTACGTCTACTGGGCGATCCCCGTTTCTGTGCCCGGCGAGGGTAACTTGACCTTCCGGGCCCGGATCCTTCGCCCGGAGGCAAGCCAGGGCCGGGTGGGCCTGGGACTGCAGGCCACTGTCGTTCCGGTAGGTTATTCCAGAGCCCGGGCCTTTTGGGAATATGGTGCAACCGATGACGCCTGGCAGAAGTTTGAGTATACGTGGGTCGATACCTTTGCCCGGGGAACTGCCGTGTCCTTTGCTTCTAGTGAACTGTGGCAGGGCAAGTCCGGGGAAGTGGGGTGTTATCTCGACCAGATCCTAGTGATGCTGCAGGGACAACCGGGTGACCGGATCGTTTGCTATCTGGATGCGGTGGAACTGTCCGGGGAGGTTCCGGCCACCTTCGTCTACGAAGAGACGGTAGCCGAACGTTGGCGCGGGGTCACCACGCGCACCCAGGAACAGCTGGCCGTCTGGCAGTCCCGGCTGGACGATGTGGCCGCTGTGCTAGCCCAGGACGCTGCCCAGGTGCCGGCAGAGCTCGTTTCTCAGATCCAGGAACGGTACGATGCCGCAAGGGAACTTCTGGCCCAGATTCAGGTGCGGGGGTGGATCTTGACGGAGGAGCCGGAGCGGGTCGGTCTAGCCTTGGCAGAGCTGGAAAGGATGACCACTCTTATGGTGACACTGGCAGAAAACAAGGGCATCGGGGAAAGGGGCAGTGCCGGGATCATCTACGTGGTCCCGCCCATCTCGACAATCAAGATCCTGCCCACGGATCGACCGGAACATGGCAAGATAGCCAAGGATTTGCAGGTGGTGGCCACACCCGGTGAATTCGAACCGGCTAGTTTCGTCGTGTTTGCCCTTGACGAGATCACAGGCTGCCGGCCCACGCCGGGGGATCTGGTGGGCGAGATGGGGACGATTCCTGCTTCCGCAGTGGAGATCAAGATCGTGCAGCGTTGGTTCCAGGCGGGAACCGCCTGGTGGGGTAGGGATCAGGACAAAACCAAGCGCGTTCTAGTCCCCGAGCTATTGGTGAACGATCCTACCTTGGTGAAGGTGGACTACGAAAACCAGGAAAACTACTTGAAGTTGTCCTTCGCCAGCCACGAGGAGTACGTGCGGATCAGTAATCCCGCCGATGTAGGCGGACGGCAGCAGTTGTCCATCAACGCGTGGCCAGTGAAGGATAGTCCTGTTCTCCTTCCCGTGGATATTCCCGCGGGAACCAATCAACAGTTTTGGATCACCATCAAGGTGCCCGCGGATGCCAGTCCGGGGGTATACACAGGGCCCATCTACCTGTACGGCAGTGGCGGGATGCTGGGGGAACTAACCCTTACCCTGCGGGTATTGCCCTTCACCCTGTTGCCTCCCTATTACACCCCCAGTATCTACTATCGGGGTGTCCTGGACCTACAGGGCCCGGGGACGATCTCTTCAGAAAAGAAGTCCTTGGTCCAATTCCGGGCAGAACTGCAGAACATGCTGGATCATGGCGTGACCAATCCCATCGTGTATCAGCCTTTAAGTAGCCTCGAAGAGGTTTTGAAGATCAGGGACGAGATCGGCATGGGGAACCAACCATTGTACTATCTAGGGGTACAGACCCATGACTCCACAGCCTTGCTCAAAGGGACCCTGGAACTGGCGGCAAAATACAATATTCCAGAAGTATACTTCTACGGGATCGACGAGGCGGCAGGAGAGGCCTTGGTTGCGCAACGGGACAACTGGATTCGGGTGCGGGAAGCCGGAGGAAAGGTGTTTGCCGCCAGCTGGCAGGATGGCAACTTCGAACTGATGGGCGATCTTCAGGATCTCCATATCCGACACGATCGCCTCAGACCCCATGAGGCGGCCAAGTGGCACTCGGTGGGGAAAAAGATCTGGTCCTACGGTAACCCGCAGACGCCCGCGGAGGATCCGGAACTATACCGGCGCAACTACGGATTAATGATCTGGACCAACGACTATGATGGGGTGGCCCCCTATGCCTACCAGGACGGGTTCGGGAACATCTGGAATGACTTCGACCATCCCTCCTACCGGGATCACAACTTCACTTATCCGACGGTGGATGGGGCAATTGATACCATCGCCTGGGAAGGATTCCGGGAGGGAGTCGATGATGTGCGATACCTGACCACCTTGCTCACGGCCATCGAAACAGCGAAGACCACCGACGATGCCGTCCTCCTAAGTCGGGCCGCGGAGGCGGAGAAGTATCTTTCCCGACTGAACCCCGCCCGGAATCTTGACGAGATTCGCCAGGAGATGATCTACCACATCTTGCGGCTGCGCAAGGATCCCTTGGCGGAGGAGTTTGCACCGGAACTGTAACAGCAGGCCATATTGGCCCAAGGTCAGGGGCTTTCTGCCCTCGACGTCTGGCTGCAGTCACAGTACACGGTTTTTGGTTCTATCTTGGCCTTCCCGCGGCCCAAGCCGGCGGAAAGGTCAATGTAGCCGGTGAGGTTGATGGAGCAGGACCGGGATATCCCCCCCTCGAGGGGGAGGATATCCCGGGTTGCCCCGCTCTTGCTGTCAGTGGGCGGTATGGAATTGAGCCTCTGCAGGCGGTGAAGGCCAGGGGTGACGGGATGTGTCTTTTCCCTGCCTACCATCCCTAACGCGGTATGGACTTCACTCAACGGACCTTCGCCAGCGGCTATCTAGGATTTCTTGGACTTGGTCGGCAAGGTGCCCCGAGACTTAGATACGTAGATTTAGCTCGGGGTTGATGGGGCCAATGGCTGCTTGCAGGGACCGAAAAGAGGTGGAAGAGGGTAGCCTTCCGCGCAGAAGCACAGAATTGGCGGCAACCAAAAGTGGCCCCGACACCCGGAAAGTGCACCAAAACGATCTGTAGAGGACAAGAAGAAGCATGATACGATCCAAGTTCTGCCATCCGGGAAGGAAGGGGAGAGGGTACTGCTTGGGCTGCGAAAGGCTTCCCTTGTCGACAAGAAGGAACTTGTGGAGCTTTGCAGGAATATATTATTAATGTCGTTAATGAACTTGGTGCTGTAAACTGAAGGGAAGGTCGTAGCAGCATGCCCACGGTCAGGCGAATTGGTCTTGATTGCCAAAGGGAAGCGATGTCGACTCCCTTCGGGTTCAAAGGAAGCTTCCTCAGAGAGCTTTGGCGGGTGGCGGCACCTTTGGAAAGTGACCAAGCCACCGGGGTTGGACTGGGGGTGCAGAGTGTGCTCTTGTCCGACGCCCAGGCTTTTGCCCGGTATCCTGAGGCGGTGGGCAACGGGATGATGTTTCTGATGACCCGCCTATGTCCTGGAACTGGCCAAGGGAAGGACCTTCAGTACACCGGTGGAACTTTTCGAGGAGCTTCTGCCAAAGACCCACGCCCGGGGGTGTCAGCTTGCGGGAAACCCGGATCTGCTGGTCAGCTTTGCCTTAAACGCCCTCGTCCCGGTGGACAATGCCGCCTGGTTGCTCTATCCCAGGAAAAGGGATTAGCACCTTTTCGGACCTGATCCCTGAGGAGGTAAAGCCAGCCCTGAAGGCCAGGCATACCTCCCTGGCCCGCATTCCGCTTGTTACCTAGGGCATGGGTCTGGAGGAAGTTCGGAAGCTAGTCCAGGGGGGCACTTCTTCCTGAAGATCAAGATCGGGTCTGACCCGGCAAAGGACGGCGATCCTCAGAAGATGCTGGAGTGGGAACAGCAACGTCTTTTTGCCATCCACCAGGCGGTGAAAGATTATGAGACCCCTTACGCCGACTGTGGTTATCCTGTGTATTACCTTGACGCATGATACAAAGGAACGGCTGTGGCAGCTTGTGGACTTTGCGGCGGAGATCGGTGCCTTGGACCGGATCGCGGTCTTTGAAGAGCCCTTCCCCGCGGTCTACAAGGTAGATGTGGCCGATCTGCCCGTTACCATGGCCGTCGATGAAAGCGTCCATTCGGTCCAGGACGTAGCCTGCGCCTTTGCGGAAGAGTACGCGGCGGGGGCGAAGAAGATGTATCTGTAGGAAGATGGAGCCCAGTTTTTGTGGGTAATGAGGTGTTATCCGGTGAAAAGGTTAGGCTTTGGTATTGTCGGCTGTGGTGTGGCGGTCCAGTGGCATCAAGCCGCGTTGGCGAGGGTCCCAGACGCACGGTTGGTCTGCGTTTGCGACCAAGTAAACCGGTGGTATTTTAGGAAAGATTTGGCTAAGGATGAATGAATGTGCAAGAAGTTATTGGACGGCATTATCGAACGAAGAAGACGATCTGTATCACGGTGTCAGATGGCGTGATTGAATCGATCAGGGACCTTCCGGAGCAGCGGGCGGACCTGCCCTTTATCGCACCGGGGTTGGTGGACATCCAGATCAATGGGTGTTTCGGCTGGGACTTTAGCTCTGATATCCTAGAGATAGAGGACTGGGAAGCGGTGATCCAAAGACTCCTGGTTCATGGGGTGACGGAATTCTGTCCTACGATTGTCACCGGCGATCTCCGCTGGATTGGCCGCATCCTGCAGTCCATCGCCAAGGCCCGGCAGAGCTCCCGGCTCATCGCAAGGGCTCTGATCGGGGCCCACCTAGAAGGCCCCTATATTTCCCCGGAGGATGGTCCCCGGGGGGCCCATCCGCGGCAGTTCGTCTCCTTCCCCGATTGGGAAGAATTCCAGCGGCTTCAGGAACTGGCCCAGGGTGCGATTCGGATTATTACCCTCGCCCCCG
>DUMW01000112.1 GCA_012839765.1 Bacillota bacterium | reverse complement strand
GAGGATGGTCCCCGGGGGGCCCATCCGCGGCAGTTCGTCTCCTTCCCCGATTGGGAAGAATTCCAGCGGCTTCAGGAACTGGCCCAGGGTGCGATTCGGATTATTACCCTCGCCCCCGAATTGCCCCACGCCCTAGAGTTTATAGAGAAAGCGGTGGCAGAGGGGGTGGTGGTGGGCATTGGCCATACCAATGCCACCGCCAAGGAGGTTAAAGCGGCGGTAGCCTGCGGCGCCACCTTGTCTACCCATTTGGGTAACGGTTGTCATGCAGTTTTGCCTCGCCACGCCGATTACATTTACGAGCAATTGGGAAACGACGGCTTGATGGCTAGTTTCATCGCCGATGGCAAGCACCTGCCGGCCAATGTACTCAAGTCCTTCATCCGGGCCAAAGGCGTGCAGCGTTCGATCCTCATCAGCGATGCTGTTTCTCTCACAGGGCTTCCCGACGGGGCCTATACCCTATGGGGGCAGCAGGTGGAGGTGCTAAGAGACAAGGTGGTGCTGGCGGGCACCGAGTACCTCGCCGGTGCGGTAAGCTTGTTGCCGGTAGGTGTTTTCAACGCGGTTAAGTTAGCAGGCTGCCTTCTTGAGGAGGCCATCGACATGGCTTCCCTTAACCCCCTGCGTTTGCTGGGGCAGAAGCAGCGGGGACTGCAGGTGGGTGCCCCTGCGAACCTGATTGTCTTCCAAATGAATGATCAGGATCTGGCTATAAAGTACGTATACTGTCAGGGGAGTCGGATGGACTGTTCACTGGAGATCGGTGCGTAAAGGTGGAGTAAGGATGGAAAAGAGGTGCTTAGGCTGGGGGCCCCTCCAGCTGGGACTGCGGCATGGTCTGGAGACCATATGGGAATTAAGCAAAGTGGTTTTGCCGGTCTATGTGGTGCTTACCCTTCTTGAAGCAAGCTTGGTCCTGGAATGGTTCAGCGCACGCTGTGAGCCACTGATGAACTTCTTTCGTCTGTCTGGTTCCTGCGCGTTGGTACTCCTTTTGGGCTACTGTCTTGACTATTACGCGGCCATCGGGGCCATGGCTTCCTTAGGATTGACCCTGCGGGAGATTACGATTCTTGCGGTGATGCTTTCCATCGGCCATTCCTTGATCATGGAGACCGCAGTGGCAAAAAGGATGGGCATGTCCTTGGTGAGGGCAGGCCTCATTCGGCTTGGGGCGTCCCTTTTTGCCGGCTTCTTAGTAAGCAGATTGATCTGAAAGGATAGAGGTCAATGGCTTTGATTCTCAAAGGGTTAACCAGTGTCCTCCTATTGGTGGGGCGTATCTCTCTGGTGATTATTCCCCTGTTTATCCTTCTCCAATATGCCTCAGAAAGCCGCCTGCTGGATGGCCTAAGCCGGTGGCTCCATCCTTTGGCCCGGTTCTTACGGATCTCCCCACGCAGCACAGTACCCCTCCTTGTGGGCCTCGTCTTTGGCCTCTTTTATGGTTCGGGGGTGATCATCCACGAGGCCAAATCCGGGGAGATCACGAAGAAGGATATGCAGGTGGTCGTTCTGTTTTTGTTGTTGTGCCATTCCATGTTTGAAGATACCCTGGTCTTCGTGGCCGTTGGGGTAAATGGCCTTTTGATCCTTGGCATCCGTTTTGCCATGGCGATATTGGCTACCTGGATGGTCAGTCGTTTTTCCAGTGGAGTAGGTCTCGAGGAAGAAGAACCCCGAAGACGGCTGGAGAGAGGTGCCGGTGAATTGTAGAATCGATCCGTTGGGAGTGAAGACCTATCTGATCCGGGCCCTCACGGGAGCGGCCGCCGCAAAGGACGCGGCCGTGTACGTGCGCCCGGCATGGGTACTATCTATAGGGTAAGAGTTCCGAAGGGCGAAGGTAGCAGTAGCCGTAGCTTAACACAAGGGTGCCTACCGCGAGATTGGATCCGAAGGAAGTGGACAGCAAACCTCCGGCCCGACGAACAGGAACCACATAGGAGGCTAGCGGCAGTTGGATGAGCTTGCGAGACAAAGCGAAGTCCTTGCTACCGAAGGCTGCCGAGAGTGTATGTGGCGGGTGGATGGAGGGAAAGACAGTACTCTTACCCGGGGAGGTCTGCCGGGAACGTCGGCAATGCCGACAACCCAGGTCGGAAGACGTGGCTGAGCCGGCAGAAGTCAGCAGAGGCCGTAGTAGCTGGTGAAGACGTATCACCGGTGAAAGGCCGAACACTGAGTGAGGGATTGACTTGGTGCGTTCGAGAGATATGCGAAGACAGCAGAAAACCCCAGACGAGGCCTACCTCAGGGAGGAAGCGGTGAATCCGCAGAGGGCCGAGCATGTCTCCGGCACAACCCATGAACACATCCCACGAAGATGATGGCGACGTCTTGATGGAGAAGGTAGTAGAAAAGGGAAACATGTATCGTACCCTGCGACGAGTGAAGAAGAACAAAGGTGCTCCAGAAATTGACAACGTTACGGTAATGGAATTACGTGACGTTCTTCAGGAACACTGGCCTAGAATCAGGGAAGAACTCCCTACGGGTACCTACCAGGCCCAACCGGTACGAAAGGTCGAAATCCCGAAACCCAACGGCGGAACACGGCTTGTACACAAACTGGCCAATACCCGGAATGGATACTGGCGCGTGTTTCAGATGCTAAGTACAGCCCTGGGCAATCGGTATTGGAGCAGTCGAGGGCTGATGAGCCTCACCGAACGTTACCGTCAAATTCGTCAAGCTTGGTGAACCGCCGTATACCGAACGGTACGTACGGTGGTGTGAGAGGACGGGGGCTAACCGCCCCCTCCTATTCGATACCTAATTGCAGTCGGGGGTAAGGGGACCGGCCAGTTCCCGCAAGTAGAAGAGCTTGCCGGGCAAGGTTGGCATGTAGGTCGAAGGAAGCCAAATATCGGGTCCATATCGTAAGGTGATCCACAGGCTCATGCCCTGCCACTGCATGCCTCGGGACAAGGCCCCATCACAGCCGCCGACGATCTCATCGGCCTGCAGGAAGACCCCTGGGCCAATGGTGTTGGCAAAACAAGGCACAAGGGTTGTACGGCTTTTGAAGCTGGTGATGGCATTTTGCTCAATGGTGAGGGGGTGGAGTTTTGCCCCTAGACGATGAGTTTGCGCTTTCCATTCCTCTTCACTTGTGAAATCCGCAGCGAAATGGGGCTCCCAGAAGGCGATGTGACAAACCCGACCAACGCCGAACACTAGGACAATTTTTGCGTTCTCTGCTTTAAGCTGGGCGATCCGCTCCGGATACTGGGGCAGTTGCTCCTTGGTGGCAAAGAAGCGTTGATTTTCGGGAATCGTAAGGGAGCCTAAAGGACCATAGAAGGCCTGCTCCATGGCGTTTGTAAAGGACCCGGGATTTTCCGAATGGAGCGTGTTTCCCTGTGCGTCGCTCCACTCATCCATGTTGAACCCGTAAACGTGATCGCAGGGTACGTTCCATTCCCGGAGGAAATAGGTGACCCAACGGTACATGCCCATGGGTCCCACGGGCAGGATCAGTACCAGTTTGCGGCCCGCTTCGCGGCTGTCCCTTATGTGCCGGGCGATCTCATGGCCCATATAAACGTTGAAATCGGCCACATTGTCACAGGGGAAAGGTGTAAAGTCCGGGTGCCAGAAAGGCTGCCGATCCGAGATGCTCTCTGGGGGATGGGCACAACAGCGGTCAATCTTGGCCAGGTCCCAGCCGGCGGGGTAAAACTCCTCCAACAGGGAATTTTCCAGGGTGCTGATTAAGTCCACTTCGATCCCTCCTTAAGGTAGTAAGCGTTTGGTGGTCAGTCGGGGCCAGGTATGGCACTGGGCGAAGGCTTCCGCGTATGGGACTCCGCACTGCAGGCCGCGGAATCGGGCGCAAGTCCGGACGAACTCGAGAAAATCGATCTGATCGTGGGCCTGCATCCACTTGATCTGGCTTTCATGGGCAGCTAACATCTCCAACTTCAGCTCGATAGTGTCGGTGATATCCACATACTCGGTGGGCTGAAAGTTAATCCCGGCAAGAGTATCCATATAGTAGATGGGTGTGAGAGGAGCTACCTCTTGGGACTCGGTTCGGTAATGATGCACGCTGGCGGCAAAGGACGCGTCGAAGACTATTCGGCTTACGGCCACATGATCAGGCATATAATCCCTAGGACTATGCGTGATAATTACATCAGGTTGTGTTGTTCTGATGACATCTACGATCTTGTCCCGTTGTTGTTTTTGTCCTGCGTAAACCAAGAGATCACCGACGTCGCAGGTGATTACCTCAGCTCCGATCAGCGCCCCTGCCATTTGGGCTTCCTGCCTTCTGATTTCCCTAAGTTCCTGCGGCGGGATTACAGTGTGGCCCAGGTTGCCGTTGGCCACATGGCAAATGATCACTTCATGACCTAAGCTCTTATACCGAGCTAGAGTTCCCGCACAGGCCAGTTCCACATCGTCGGGATGACTACTAATGGCAAGCACACGCATCGTTACCACTCCCTTTTTTACCTGTATAATAGGGGAAATATACAGCACGCTCTTTAGCTCCAAGTACTATTGTTTTGTACAAAAAGACAGTACAATGGGTTATGGGCACAACTGAATGGGCAAAGGAGGTAGGCTGGTGCGCATTAGATACTGCAAGCAGCCCCTTAGGAACGTGATTTGCATTGATGCTGTGGTGTCTATCCATTATTTCGAGTTTACAAGGGACGTTCAATATGCGGGGGAGTCCCATCCCTTTTGGGAACTGGTGTATATTGATAAAGGTGAAATGGAAGTGACCGCGGGTTCTGAAGTTTTGCTTTTGAAAAAGGACGAAATGATCTTCCATAGACCCAATGAGTACCATAATATCGTCTGCAACGGGGCGATCGCCCCGAATGTGTTTATCACCTCTTTTTATACAGAAAGTCCGGCCATGAAATATTTCGAGAAGCGCATCTTACAGATTTCTTCCGAGCAAAAGCGGGCCATCTCGGACCTACTGGTAGCAGGAATGCAGGCCTTTGAGGGTCCCTTTGATGTGCCTTTTCGACCCAGAATGTGTAAGAATAGAGAGGCTCCCTTTGGAGCTGAGCAGAGATACAAGAATCTGCTGGAACTATTTCTTATTGACCTGATCCGGAGGAACTTCTACACCGAAAAGACTACGCGAGTCCTCAAACCTGCCGCGCAAAGTCAAGCCCATGGCACGGTTCCCGAAGTGGTGCAGTTTCTTGAGACCAATCTGCATCGCGCGTATACCATTCGGGACTCAGCAGGCGGTTCAATTTGGCGGAGAGCACCCTAAAGCAGGCCTTCCGTGAATATACGGGAAAGCCCATCATTCAGTATCATAATGAGAAACGCATCGAGGAGGCCAAACGTCTAATCCGGGAGGAGAAGCATACCATTACCGCCATAGCGGAAAAACTAGGGTTTAGCTCGGTTCACTATTTTTCCAGATGTTTCAAGAAATGTACAGGCTTGTCGCCTACCGCATACTTGTCCAGTCTTCGGGCTAAATTGGATACCCTCTCACAGCAGAAGCATGGCAACGGGTAGTTGACCAAGAACTTGGGAATCAGATTCCTGTTGGCTCTTCTAGGCGGCAATTGGTATACTACTGGTCCCGCAACACTGCTATCGGTAGCAGAAGAGTGGGAATGGCGCGCGTTCCCTTTGGGTACGGTGGTAAGACTTGGACTGCCATCGGCTTTGGACAGCGCCCGGGCAAGCCGTTGGTTGGTTCTAAGCGCGAGCGACAGCTAGCTGTTGTCCGCCTAGGATACGGGTGGGGTCCTTTTAGGACGCGGAGATAAAAAACTTTCTTGACCAAGAAGGAACTTCCGGGGCTTTGTAGAAGTACATTATTAATTGCTTTAATGAACATTACCAAAACCCGAATGGAAGGTGGTGACAGCATGCTTACGGTTAGTCGAATTGGTCTCAACTTCGAAAGAGAGGCCTTGTCCACCCCCTTCGGGTTCAAAGGAAACTATCTTACAGAGCTTTGGCAGGTGGTGGCGTTATTGGAAAGCGACCACGCCGCTGGAGTTGGGCTGGGGGTGCAAAGTGTGCTTTGGTCCGACGCGCAGACTTTTGCCCGCTATCCCGAGGCGGTGGGCAATGGGATGATGTTTCTGATGACCGCCTATGCCCTGGAACTGGCTAAGGGAAGAACCTTCACCACACCGCTGGAGCTTCTGGAGGAGCTTCTGCCAAAGACCCACGCCTGGGGCTGTCAGCTTACGGGAAACCCTAATCTGCCGGTGACCTTTGCCCTAAACGCCCTTGTTCCAGTGGATGATGCCGCCTGGCTCCTTTATGCCCAGGAAAAGGGGATTAGCACCTTTTCGGACCTGATCCCTGAAGACGTAAGGTCCGCCCTCGGGGCCCGGCATACCTCCCTGGCCTGTATCCCGCTTGTTACCTACGGCATGGACCTGGAGGAAGTCCGCAGACTAGTGCAGGAAGGCCACTTTTTCCTAAAGATCAAGATCGGGTCTGACCCGGCCAAGGACGGGGATCCCCAGAAGATGCTGGAGTGGGATCAGCAACGTCTTTTGGCCATCCACCAGGCGGTGAAGGACTATGAGACCCCTTATACCGACTGTGGTTATCCCGTGTATTACCTAGACGCTAACGGTCGCTATGATAGCAAGGAACGGGTGTGGCAGCTTCTGGACTTTGCGGCGGAGATCGGTGCCTTGGACCGGATCGTGCTCTTTGAAGAGCCCTTCCCCGCGGCCTACAAAGTGGATGTGGCCGATCTGCCCGTTACCATGGCGGTTGATGAAAGCGCCCATTCGGTCCAAGACGTGGCCGAGAGGATCCAGCTGGGTTACCGGGCCATTGCCCTCAAACCCATTGCCAAGACCCTTAGCATGAGCTTTAAGATGATCGAGATGGCATACCGGCACGGTGTCTACTGTTTTTGCGCCGACCTTACGGTAAATCCTCTACTGGTAGATTGGAACAAAAATGTTGCTGCCCGACTCGCCCCCCTGCCCGGGGTGAAGATCGGTGTGCTGGAAGCAAACGGCCCGTGGAATTACCGGGACTGGGAAAGACTAAAAAGCTACCATCCCTGCGATGGCGCTTCGTGGCTTGTACCCCGGCAGGGACTGTTTTCCCTGGACGAGGGATTCTATGAACAAAGCGGTGGCATCTTTCAGCCAAGCCCCCACTATTGGGGCTTGGTCGGGCAACAAGTTGAATAGTAGCGTAGACGAAAAAAGACTTAGGTTTTACTGAATCAGGCAATACTTGGGGGGAATAGAGAAATGGTGAAAGTAGGTTTGATTGGTTGTGGTTCCTTCGCAATGGGGATGCATGTACCGAATCTTATGAAGAATCCAAAGTACAAGATCCAGGCCACAATGGATCTCAATGAGGAGGTCGCACGAAAGGCTCAGGAGAAGACGGGAGCGGCGTATTTCACCACTGACGTTAATCGTTTGTTGCAGGATCCCGAGATCGATGCGGTGTTCATCACTACCCGCCACGATTCCCACGCAAGCCTGTCGGTGCAAACCGCGGAGGCAGGAAAACATGTCTTCTGCGAAAAGCCGATGGGGCTCAACCGGGAAGAATGCCGACGGGTGGCCGAGGCCGTGAAGGCAAATGGGGTGAAGTATACTATTGGGTATAACCGCGGGATGGCGCCCCTGGTGACTAATGCCCGGGAGCTTCTGCGGGAAGTATCCGGTAAGAAGCTGATCTACCACCGCCTCCAGGCGCCCTTCCCCGCCCAACATTGGACCCATGATCCCTTGGTCGGGGGTGGGCGGTTCATTGGAGAGGGCTGCCATATCTTTGACCTGCTTTGTGAGCTGGTGGAAGCACCACCGGTCTCGGTCTATGCCGCCGGTGGTACTTTTCTTGATCCTGAAAAGGTGAGTATCCCTGACAGTGGCATTGTTACCATTACCTTTGCCGACGGCTCGGTGGGTACTACCTTAATCTCCAGTGCCGGTTGTCCTGACTTTCCTAAGGAAGCCACGGAGATCTACTGCGACCATCGGGCCATCTACATCGTGGATTTTTGCCGGATGGAGTACTACGGTTTCCGGGGGCAGAAAAAGGTCAGTATGGAGTTTGCCGCGGTGGACAAAGG
Source organism: Bacillota bacterium (assembly GCA_012839765.1). NCBI lineage: Bacteria > Bacillati > Bacillota > Bacillota bacterium. Next base: position 2,728 of record DUMW01000112.1, on the reverse strand, counting down.
GCAAGCGGTGGAGATCGACCTGTTTGCCGATGCCATCCTAAAGGACACCGCACCACCCAATGACCTTATGAAGGCGGCACGGGCTGCGGTGATCAGCTTCAAGGTCAACGAGTCCATCGCGACCGGTGCTCCGGTAAGCATTGAAGAAGAGGAATACTGTTTTTGAGAGGAGAGCTCTGACCGATGATTCGAATTGGTTGTGTTAATATCGATGTCTCGCACCCCTTGGCTTTCTCCAGGTATCTGCAGAAAGGCAACCGGGCCCGCTATGTCGCTGTGTATAACGATGGCTTTCGCGGCGATGATGAGGTAGAGGCCTTCATCAAGAACCATGGCCTGGAGAAACGTTGCGATACCTTAGAGGAACTGGCGGAATATGTGGATATTGGCTTTATCCAAGGATGTAACTGGGATAAACACGTGGAACATGCAAGGCCCTTTATTGAGCGGGGTAAGCCTGTGTTTATCGACAAGCCGATCGTGGGAAACCTGAAAGACCTGTTGACCCTAGAGGAGTGGGCAAAATCGGGGGCCGTGGTTCTCGGGGGCTCCTCGGTGCGTTATGCCGAAGAGATCGTCGGTTTGGTGCAGACCCCGGAAGCAGAACGGGGTCGGATCCTCAATGTCTTTGGTACTGCAGGGCTTGATGAGTTTAACTATGGAGTACACATCGTCGAAGGCATCGGCGCTATCCTGGGTACTGGGGCGGTGAGCACCCAGTATGTAGGGAGCGGTCAGACCGAGGACCAGATCTGCGAGACCTACTATATACGTTTCCAGAACGGGACCACCGCCATCTATAACCTTTGGCGCGGGATCTGGCAACCTTTTGTCCTGGTGGCCATGACGACGAAGACTACGTACCATCTACAGGTGGACACCAGCAAAATCTACGGTCAACTTTTGGATCGCATCTGTGATTTCCTCGAAACGGGGAAGAGTACTTTAGCTTCCTGGGAAGCTCTGAAAGAATCGATCCTGATTATGCTGGCCGGGCGGATCTCCAGAGAACAGGGGGGCAAAGTAGTGCGCTTGGATGAGGTTCCCCTAGACGATCCCGGCTATGATGGTTATGCCTTTGAGGAAGAATACGCGGCCGGGGCAAAGAAGATGTATCTGTAAGGAGAAGCCCAGTAATGGATGGGTCCCAATCTCCTGGAACAATGAATGAGGTGTTGTCCGATGAAAAGACTAGGCTTTGGTATCGTCGGCTGTGGTGTGGCGGCCCAGTGGCATCAGGCCGCGTTAGCCAAGATTCCAGACGCAAGGTTAGTCGGTGTTTGCGACGAAGAGAGGGAGCGGGCGGAGACCTTCGGACGGGCAGCGGGTGTCCCCTGGACCAGCGATTTTGAAGAGTTCCTGCGTTTTCCGGAACTTGATGTGGTGTGTGTCTGTACACCAAGCGGTACCCATTATCCCCTGGCCCGGCGTGCCTTGGAGTCCGGTGCCCATGTGGTTGTGGAAAAACCCCTGGCTTTGACGGTGGCCGATGCGGATCACCTGATTACCCTGGCCGAAAAGCAGGGTCGGATCATCTCTACCATCAGTCAACTGCGGTTTTCCGATGCGGCCCAAAGGGCGAAGGTGCTTCTGGATGGGGGAAGCCTCGGTCGAATCCTGATGGCCGATCTGTATATGAAGTTTTACCGCAGTCCCGCGTACTACCGCACTGGGGGCTGGCGAGGCACCTGGCAGTTCGATGGAGGCGGTGCCCTAATGAACCAGGGTATCCATGGGGTGGATCTTTTGCTGTGGCTTGTGGGATCCGTCACCCAGGTGGTGGGCAGGACTTATACCCTCTTCCATGAGATTGAAGTGGAGGACGTGGCTTACGGCCTGTTGGAGTTCGCCAACGGTGCGGTAGGGGTTCTCCAGGCCACCACCTGCTGCAACCCCGGGATGCCACGGAGAATCGAGATCCACGGGGAAGGGGGCACTCTCATCCTAGAGGACGACCGGCTGGTAGTCAGGGACCCGGAAGGACAGGAGTCGGTGGTGGTGGCGGGCGAGGAGGCCACCGGTGTGGCCAGTGACCCGACGGCCCTTGCTGCCGAAGGACATCTTCGCCAGCTGACTGATGTGGTGTCCGCCATCCAAAGGGGAGAACAACCCTTGGTGGACGGACGGCAAGGACGGAATGCGGTGGCATTGATCACCGGTCTTTACCGGTCGGCCCAGACGGGTAAACCGGTGGCGTTTTGAAAAAAACTTTGTTAAGGATGAATCAATGTGCAAGAAGTCATTGGACGGCATTATCGAACGAAGAAGGCGATCTGTGTCACGGTCTCAAATGGCGTGATTGAATCGATCCGGGACCTTCCGGAACAGCGGACGGATCTGCCCTATATCGCGCCGGGATTGGTGGACATCCAGATCAATGGGTGTTTCGGCTGGGACTTTGGCTCCGATATCCTAAACCCAGCGGAATGGGAAGCGGTGGTCCAAAGACTCCTAGCACACGGGGTGACGGAATTCTGTCCTACGATTGTCACCGGTGATCTCCGCTGGATTGGCCGCATCCTCCAATCCATTGCCAAGGCCCGGCAGAGTTCCCGCCTCATCGCAAGGGCTCTGATCGGGGTCCACCTAGAAGGCCCCTACATTTCCCCGGAGGATGGTCCCCGGGGGGCCCATCCGCGGCAGTTCGTCTCCTTCCCCGATTGGGAAGAATTCCAGCGGCTTCAGGAACTGGCCCAGGGTGCGATTCGGATTATTACCCTCGCCCCCG
>DUMW01000111.1 GCA_012839765.1 Bacillota bacterium | reverse complement strand
CTCCGCGAAACTGCAATTATCTGATAAGTTCGCGGAATTTTCTGGATCTCCTGCAACGCCACAGAACTTTTTCTCGCGACAACGAAAAACCGTCCCAACCCCACAAACCTTATGTCAAAACCTCAGAAACAAAACCTACGTTCTGAATCGTCGTAGGCTTCATTCTGTCCGTCTCATTTTACGTGCTCAGATCGCTCCATTTATGTCTCAAATAATGTGACGCCTAACAGTACTGGCTCTGTACAAAGATAAGCAGTTAACGCCTAAAGAGATCGCTCGTGAGGTTGGTTTCGAGAACCTAAGGGAGATGGCCGATTACATGAAGTCTAAAGGTTTCGTTTGGGACACAGGTCGAAGCAATTACGTGCCAGAGAAAGTGATTGCATCGGAAGAACCAGTCTTAAACGGCATTACAGAGGAAATCGCAATTAGCGAATCTGTAGAAGTCCATGCCATCAAGGATTACTTGCTCTTACTACAGTATCTAGAAAGTCGCAAGGAGAAACTTGTGCAACTTCTGGAGTCGGATATCTCTGGAAACCTTCCGAGGTACGTGGTGCCAGGCGTCTTTATTACGAAGTCAGTCCATATGAGCAATCAACTTGACCAGATGATTAGAGATTACAGCGCGGAGAATAACATGTCTCAAAGAGATATTTTTGAAATTGCCTTGATTGATTTCTTCAAAAAGTATGGTTACCGGAGAGAGGTAGAGGTGTTACTAACCAAAACGAATTAAAGGCCAGCGGAACCCCTGCAGTGACTGCAAATGTTGTAGTAGCTGCGGGGGTTTGTTATTGTTATCTGCATATAGTTGTGATAGACGGATGCTGGAGCCAGGGATTGGTCGGAAACCGTTCGCCTGAGTTGTTTATTGGCAGTGTGGCACTAAAAACAAATAATAAACTCACTTCCTATAACCTTGGATTACCAAAGGCAAATCATGTATTGATTCGATAATCCTTTGATTGTCCAATGGCACAAATTGAAAATTGCTTGAAACGAGCATCATTCGTTAGAAGCCCATGACGTGGGGGTTGCGGACATAATGCGTTTCCGTATATAATTAGGAAGTCTTTTTCTGTGTCACAGGGGAAGAAGATTCAAAGGCAGTTGTCAGTTAACCATAGCAGTGCTGCCAAGGCGATGGAGCGCCTCTCCTCTGGTTTGCGGATTAACCGGGCTGGAGATGACGCAGCTGGCTTGGCTATCTCCGAGAAGATGCGGGGTCAGATCCGAGGTCTGAACCAGGCGATCCGGAACGCGCAGGACGGTATTTCCCTTATCCAGACAGCAGAGGGGGCCCTTCAGGAGACCCACGCTATTTTGCAGCGGATGCGGGAGCTGGCTGTTCAGGCTGCCAGCGATACCAATACCGAGGATGACCGGAAAGAGATCCAGAAGGAAATCGACCAGCTGGCAGAGGAAATCACTCGGATCGGAAACACGACTCAGTTCAACACCATGGAGCTCCTCAATGGAAGCTTGAACGTAAAGTTCCACATTGGTGCAAATTCTGATCAGTCCATCTCTCTTTCCCTTAACGACATGCGTGCAGAGGCCCTTGGTGTAGCGGGCACTTCGGGCACGAGTCCAACCGCTGCCTCGGGTACAAAGGACGGTATCACGTTTACCGCGAAGACGGCTGGTGCGGCTGGTAACAATATTTCGATTGAGTTCCAGGCCGCTGGCGATGCTAACGACGACCTCTCGATTTCCGTGTCCGAGAACACGATCACGGTGAAGTTGGCTGGAACTAACAAAGCAGCGCAAAATCAGGTGGATAACGTCGTTTCGACTCTCCAAGGCGACAACGATGTTACAGCCCTTGTTGATGTTTCTGGCTCGGGGACTTATGTAGTTACCGCTGGAACTCTCAACTTGGCCGGTGGTAGCGACGGAACCTCCGGCACCGGTACCGGCGGCATCGATGTTTCGAGCCAGGCAGCAGCTGATCAGGCGGTCACGATTATTGACAACGCCATCGGCCTCGTATCTGCTGAGCGCTCGAAGCTTGGAGCCCTGCAGAACCGGCTCGAGCATACAATTGCTAACCTTGGTACCTCTGCCGAGAACCTACAGGCTGCCGAGTCCCGGATCCGTGACGTAGATATGGCAGCCGAGATGATGGTATTTACCAAGTACCAGATTCTGCAGCAGGCTTCTACTGCTATGCTGGCCCAGGCCAATATGGCACCGCAGTCTGTACTGCAACTACTTGGATAATCACCCCGGACAACAGGCGGCCCTGGGATCCCCCCCGGGGTCGCTTACGTTCATTTGCTAGGCTTTCCTAGTCTGGTTGAAGCCTACAGCACATAAGACAATCCCGTGAAGGAGGAAGCTAGATGTCAGACTAGGAGAGAGTAGTTCATAACCTTTTGAGTGTGGACGTAGAGACTGCATCTGAAGAGGAGCTCCGTGAACTGGTAAAGCACCTTCAGAAGCAGATGAGTGAAACGTACGTGTATTGGGTAGGGATTTGGAATAATGCTAACCGCGCGGTGAGCACCCGAAATGGACGCTTTGTTTCTCGGCAGGAAGTTATAGATTTCTTGACCCAGGGTAAGTAAGACAATCTTAGCAATCCCAAAGGATTGAACATTATTTGTCGCATTTAGCCGCCGTACGGTGTTGGCCGCTAGAAGAGCGGGTGTGAGTAATAGTGTAACCCCTAGTAGACCAACTGTTCTGCCGGGGGTTTTTCTATTAAAGCAGGGTGGGGTAATGTCATAGGGTTCGTGACGTTGGTTTCTGTGGGAGTGTTGGTAGCTTTCGTGTTAGCAAAACCCAAATCGTGATTTCAGATTGAACGAGCCTACACCGCCCAGTTGTGCTGCCTTTAGCTCTCCAGCAGAAATACCCCTGACGCCCTTTTGTGTGGATCCGAAAGGGAGCCTGAATCGACGGAAGTCCGGAAACTACACGGGGCAAGAATTCGATGTACTGCGCACAGTCCTCTATTTCAGATTAAACATCTCCCTTCAAACAACCGATAATACCTACAAGCAACCCTATTGATTCCGCCGCCGCAAAGAGGTGTATAGTATCATGCAAATCAGACCCGCGAGCGAAATCAAGGCGGTATGCAACGTGCCGTTAAAGGAGCTGCAGAAGCAGCAGAAGGAACTGGAAAGGTCCAGGCAGCCGAAACGGGACCTCAGTAAGGGGTTAAGCCTTGAGGAGATTCGAAAAGGCACTGAGCAGATAGAGACGATCATCTCGGCCTTTAACCGGCGCTTAAAGTTTAACGTACACGATGAGGCCAATCGGATTTATGTGCAAGTAATTGATCGTGCCACCGATGAGGTCATCAAGGAGATTCCTCCTTCGGAAATCTTGGATATGCTAGCCAAGATCTACGAGCTAGTGGGAATCTTGGTGGACGAGCGGGTATAGGAGGTAGAGCCGATGCGTATCGACGGGTTAGTATCCGGTTTAGACACCACGAGCTTGGTTACCCAACTGATCGAACTGGAAAAGGGGCCTTTGAAGCGTCTGCAGAGTGAGCAAAGTGAGATCCAAAGATTACAGGATGCATGGCGAAGCCTCAACACCCGATTGCTCAATCTGGAGAATATCGTTAAGGATCTCAAGGCCAAGGAGACCTTTACCAGCAGGAAGGTTACTTCCTCCGCGGCGGATGTCGCCAGTGCTACAGCTAGCACTAATGCTCTACCGGGATCTTACCGGTTGAAGGTGGAACAATTGGCCACTGCCCACCGGCTAGCCTCGGCCCGGGTGGACGATGTGGACGGGGCGTTGGGAGAAGTAGATGAGGAGGGCAATCCCCTCGTAGAAGGAGAAATCATCATTAATGGGAAGACGATAAGCCTGTCCAGTGCCCAAAGCCTGCGGGATATCCAAAACCTCATCAATGAGACCGAAGACATCGGTGTAGAAGCCAAGATCATAGATAATCGCCTGGTCCTCATTAGCACCGAGACGGGCTTGGAAAATGCAATCGAGGTTGTCGATGAAAACGGCCTGCTCCAACAGTTGGGACTCTTGGAAGGGGATTGGCAAGTGGTACAAGAGGCCCAGGACGCAGTTATCTATCTCGACGGACTACGGATTACCCGGAGCAGTAACGTAATCTCCGATGCTGTCGAAGGTGTTACTTTCACCTTGAAGGCCGCAGGGGAAACGGAGCTTTCCATTACCTTTGATACCCAACGGGCGGTGGATAAGCTCAAAGCCTTCGTCAACCAATACAACTCGGTCATAGATTACATCCAACAGGGACAAAGCAAGAGTGAGGTCACTGGTACCGTCGGCATCTTTTTCGCCGATGGGACCGCCAGAACCCTCGCTACCAGTCTGCGCCGGGTAGTGACCGATGCCGTCTCCCATAGTGAGTTCCATTCCATTGCGAGCTTGGGAATCGAGATCGACCGGTATGGTAAAATGAGCTTGGACGAGAAGGTATTGGTTGATGTCTTGGAGAAGGATCCCGACGCGGTACGACGTTTCTTCTACGATGGTGAGCAGGGAGTGGCCGTGAGGATCGAAGCCTTTGTGGCCGAGTATACCCGGAGCGGTGACGGGGTCATCGCTAATCGTCAGGACTGCTTTACCCGCCGTACCCAGGACATTAAGAAACAGATTGAGTACCAGGAGTACCGGATTGAGCGGAAGGAAGAATCGCTGTATCGGCAATTTGCGGCCATGGAAAAGGCTCTAGCTCAGATGATGGGCCAAAGTGACTGGCTTCAGGCCCAGTTGACGAGCTTGAACAACCTCACACGGCAGGGGAACCGAAGATAGGATGGGAAAAGGGATTGAGCATGCTCAAGGAAGAGAACTTGGTAGATTTGTTTCAGCAGCTGTATGATCTGACCATTGAACAAAGCAAGAGTATTCAAGCAGAAGACTACGAGAGATTGCAGGACCTATTGGAGAAGAAACAGGCGGTCATGGACCGTATTGATGAGGTTGGATATAGTCCTCAGGACGCGGAGCAAGTGAAGGACCTGTTGTTACAGATTCAGACCATCGACCGGGCTAATGAGAAGGAGGTCCTAGCTAAGTACATAGCCACCTGTATGCAACTGACGGATTTGGGGGGCAGCCACCAGGTGTCTAGTCAGTCGGCCCGGTTCTTGGACAAGCGGGCTTAGGAGGTGACATGATGTTTAATTTCCAGAATGCTTACGTCCAGTCCCAGATCACGACCCAGACTCCCGAGCGCTTGGTCCTCGTGGTCTATGACGGAATCCGCAAGTCCCTAAGAAAAGCTCTTTTGAACTTAGAAAGGAAGGATGTGGAAGGGGCACATCGGGAGCTGGTGCGGGCCCAGGACCTGCTGGGGGAACTTTCCGCCGCGCTGGATCCCCAGTATGAGGTTAGTGTCGCCCTAAAGCAGCTTTATGACTTCCTAAGCAGGCGTATCCTGGCGGCCAACATCTCAAAGAATCCGCAGGATATCGAGGCGATTATCCCCTTCGTGGAAGAGTTGAAAACCACCTGGGAAGAAGCTTTGGCCCAGCTGAAGAAATAGGCTATAGGGGCCTGTAAAGGCCCTTTCCCCCTTTCCCTCTTACAATCCTACCAAGGCATGCAGGATTTTCCTCCTTTTTGCCGAATATACGTCTCATGCGAGATTATTTGCAGCCCCAAATTCTGAGACCTATGTCCTAGTTTTGTCCCAATTGTACCCTTGAATACCGACCTTAGTCCTAATTTTGCAAGAACCATACGATTTTTGTCCTGGGGTTTTAACATAAGCCCAGGGAAAAAAGAGAAAGAACGTGTGCTAAGTTGACCGTTCGATCCCATATCGTTCCAATATTTCATCTGGCGTGCCAAGCTCCTTTGGCAGTAGTCTCACCGTGTAACCGGCTAGGACCGAGAATTCCATCACATGG
>DUMW01000110.1 GCA_012839765.1 Bacillota bacterium | reverse complement strand
TAATAGGCTACTATGAGGGGAAAGGAAAGAAGCCAGATGAGTCGGTCGATACGAACGAAAATCGCTACAATCTCCAACTACCTTGAAATTGCCCTCTCCGTGGTTGTCCTGGTCGGCATCACGGTAATGTCCATCCAGCTCGTCAAGGACATTCTCGGGATCATTCGTAGTATCGACGACGCGTCCATGTCCATCCCCTTTGAGACTTTCATGGGAGACGCTCTGCAGTTTATTATCGGTATTGAATTTGTAAAAATGTTGGTGAGAAACACACCAAAGAGCGTCGTGGAAGTCCTCCTCTTCGCCATGGCCCGTAAGTTAATCATCGGTGGTTTTGGAACCGTAGACGTGGCAGTAGGGATCGGCGCCATTGCCATCCTTTTTGTCATCCGCCGGTTCTTGTTCTACGAGAACGAGGGACTCTGGGATGAGTTCGAAGGGCCCCTGTTCGGACCGCCCATGAACAACAAAACCGCAAACCGCCCGAGATTCCGTAGTGTCTCCATGCCAGAGAAGCGGAAAACCCGCGTTCAATGATCATGCAGGATCACTTCCGAAGTAGTGCTTTCTCCCCTTGCTACCTCTGTGCATTGCAGTTTGAGGGCCAAGTCCTGCCAATTCCTCATATCCCGGTTCCAAATATGTATAATCCTGCCGGAGGATGGAGACAATAAGAACAGGTATGACCTAGGCCTAGGGTTTTCCTAAGGAGTCTCCTTCCTACCGGTCTTGAGCCGGAAACGAAAGACCCTAGGCTTTCCCTTTGCATAAATCCTTTCGGTGTCATCCTAAGAAAGTCAGTATTGAAAGAACCTGGAGGCATTTGCTATACTCGTAAAGTCTGTAGTAACCACCGACCTTGTTTCGTAGCCTCTAAAGGAATGACTAGACCGATGAAAACCACCCGGGGAAAACGACCGTCCGCCTTCAACAAAGAAGTTATCTCTTTTCTCCTGAGCCAGAATATATCTCTCTTCGGTTCATCGGTGGTGGCCTTTGCTATCATCTGGTATATTACCCTCGAGACTTCATCTGGTTTGTGGCTGATGCTATCTACAATCTGTTCCACGGTGCCCCAAGTGGTTATCTCCCTGTGGGGCGGAGTGTGGGCTGATCGGTACAACCGGAAGCATTTGATCATGTTCTCCGACGGTTTCATTGCCCTGGCCACTTTAGGACTGGTTGCTGCCTTCTGGGCCGGTCTTGGCCGGCTAGAACTGTTACTGGTCGCATCGGTGGTGCGTTCCCTGGGTGCCGGCATCCAGACACCGGCGGTGAACGCCCTCTTCCCACAACTGGTACCCACCGAGTCCTTAACACGGGTCCAGGGAATCAACCAAACCCTCAGCTCCCTGTTGATGCTCGTCTCCCCCGCCGTTGGCGGTGTAGTCCTGGGATCCTTCGGACTGGTCTGGGCCTTTTTCATCGATGTGATAACTGCCACGTTGGCTATCCTAGTCATGGCTTTCATCAAAGTAGACAGAGTCACCCGAGACGAATCCCTCGGTTCAGTGCTGGCGGAATTGAAGGAAGGTATCACTTACACCCTAAGTCATCGGTTACTAAGCGGGCTTTTGATCTGCTATGCATGTTCCTTCTTTCTCATTACCCCCGCCGCGGTGCTGACCCCACTTTTGATTGAACGCAGTTTCGGCGGCGAAGTATGGAAATTGACAGCCAATGAGATATCTTGGACTATCGGCTCTCTGATCGGCGGGTTATTCGTTTCCTGGCACGGCGGATTCCAAGACAAAATCCGCACCATTGCCATGTGCCTGGTCATCTTTGGAGTCACCTTTGGTTTCCTGGGACTAGCCACCAGTTTCTCGGTCTATCTATTCATCATGGGCGCAGCAGGCTTCTTCATGCCCGTAATGGCCACTACCCAAACGGTGCTCATTCAGGAGATCACATCCCCGTCCATGATGGGCCGGGTCTTCTCCATCATCCAGATCATTGCCGCCGGTGCTATGCCCCTTGCCATCCTCGTCTTTGGCCCATTGGCCGATATAGTCTCCGTAGAGGTAATCCTCATCGTATCCGGCGCTCTTCTCGCTTTGGTCGGGGTGCTCTATCACCGTAGTTACGGTCCTTTGTCCATCGAAGGAAACACACC
>DUMW01000109.1 GCA_012839765.1 Bacillota bacterium | reverse complement strand
CCGCGAAACTGCAATTATCTGATAAGTTCGCGGAATTTTCTGGATCTCCTGCAACGCCACAGAACTTTTTCTCGCGACAACGAAAAACCGTCCCAACCCCACAAACCTTATGTCAAAACCTCAGTACAAATTACTACTACCCGACGGGCAGGTTTCACCGTCGATCAGCCTTCCCCCTAGCCTTGGATGTTTAATCCGGAGCCCTTTGAGAAACACTAGCCATCAGGGAGTAGCATTTGTCCGAGGAGGTCACTGGAAGCCTATGCTGCTACAGATTGTGCTAGCTGTATATTTGATCATTGGATTCCTGATCCTGCTGCGTCTCAACCGGCGCCGGCAGTTGATTACCAAGGGTCGGGACGATCGCTCCGAGGAGGTGTTACTGAGTTCCGCCCAGCTGGAGCAACATGCCCGGGATGTGGCTACCCGCCACCGGTTGGGGGATGGGGCTGTGAAGGGGAAGCTCCCCGATCTAGGTGAGATCGACTATCTTTTGCGTACGGTATATCGCTACGTTTCCAAGGCGGTGGATCGCAGGGACCATATTATTCCAGCCGCGGAGTGGTTCTTCGACAACTACTACGTGATCCAAGCGGCGGTAAAGGATGTTCGATACAGTCTGCCCGTGGGTTACTACCGGGATCTGCCTAAGCTTGCCGGTGGTCCCCAGAAAGGATTGCCCCGGGCCTATGCCATTGCTCAGGAAATCGTCAGCCACACCGACGGGCGCATTGACGACGAGGTCGTTTCGGTCTTTCTGCGGGGTTATCAATCGGTGTCCTTGCTTTCCATCGGGGAAGTGTGGGCACTGCCGGCACTGCTCAAGCTAGCCCTCATCGAAGAGATTAGTGATCTGTCCTTGGAAATTCTTCATACTTTCCGTAACCAGCACAAGGCGGACAAATGGGCCCAAAGGCTTATGGAGGCCTTTGACGGTGAACCTGCGGACCTGAGCCGGCAACTACGGCGTTTCTTACCCCAACTCAAGTCCAAGGATGCGGCCTTCATTGTGGAACTGCTGTACCGCTTTCGCAACCAGGGGGGTACCGCGGTGGACATCACCTGTTGGTTGGAACGGTTCCTGGCCGATGAGGGCTTAGATGCCGAAGAATTGGTTCACTTGGAGCATCAGCGCCAATCGGCTCGGAAGGTGGCCATGGGCAACCGGATTAGCAGCCTGCGTTTTCTGGCTTCCTTGGATTGGTCCGATCACTTCGAAAAACTGAACGCGTGTGAACGGATCCTCCGGGAGGATCCCAACGGGGTCTATGGGGAAATGGATTTTGCCGGCAGGGATCTTTACCGGCATCAGGTGGAGAGATTGGCGAAGACCCTCAGGATTTCCGAGGTCCAAGTGGCCCGTCAGGCGGTCTCCCTGGCCCGGGAAGGCTCCGATCTCCGCACCAGTCACGTGGGCTATTATCTTTTGGACGACGGCAAGGAATCTTTGCTGAAGGCCCTGGGGGCCAAGCCATCGTTCTGGTACCGGGTGTCTAAATACCCGATTATTCCCTACTTGGCCGTTATTGGGTTGGCCACAGGGCTGCTTACGGTGTTCTTGGCTTCCTTGGTGGGGATGGGTTGGTCCTTTATGGGGGCCTGTTTGGTGTTGCTGATCCCCGTGAGTGATCTGGTGGTGACCACCGTGAACTCCCTGATTACCCGGGTCCTAAGACCCCGGGTGATTCCGAAGTTGGAGTTTAAACACGGGATTCCTAAGGAAGCGAAGACCGTAGTGGTGGTGCCCACCCTCCTGCCCGATGCCGAACGGGTACGGGAGCTTTTCGAGCAGTTGGAAGTATACTACCTGGCCAATGCCATGGACCACCTGTATTTCGCCCTCTTGGGTGATTTCACGGATCGACAGGAGGAACACGCACAAACTGATCAGGAAATCCTGGAGACCGGCGCGCAGGAAGCGGCCCGGTTAAACGCCATCTATGGCAATGAGGGGGAGGACCGGTTCTTCTTCTTTTGCCGCCGACCCTTATATAACCCCCGGGAAAACCGCTGGATGGGTTGGGAGCGCAAGCGGGGCAAACTGGAGGAGTTCAATGCCTTGTTAAAGGGTGTCCGGGACACCACCTTCCTCCAGGAACTGCCGCCGGAGCTTGAGGGGGTAAAATATGTGATCACCCTGGATGCCGATACCAACCTGGTGCGGGATACGGCTCGCCGCTTGATCGGTGCCATGGCCCACCCCTTGAACCGTCCCTTGCTCGATGCCAAACGGGGTATCGTGGTGGCGGGCTACGGGGTGCTGCAACCTAGGATCGGCATTTCGGTGGTCAGTGCCGCTAGCACCCTGTTCTCCCGGACCTTTGCGGGGCAAACGGGGATCGATCCCTACACCACCGCGGTGTCCGATGTTTACCAGGACCTCTTTGGCGAGGGCAGTTTTACTGGTAAGGGGATCTACGATTTAGATACTTTCCATGAGGTTCTGGGTGGGCGGTTTCCGGAAAACCGGATCTTGAGCCATGATCTTTTGGAGGGGTCCTTTATCCGGGCGGGTCTGGTGAGCGATGTGGAGCTCCTGGACGGATACCCCACCCACTACCCGGCCTATACCTCCAGGCTGCACCGCTGGGTGCGGGGAGATTGGCAGCTATTGCCCTACCTTCGTGCAAAGATCCGCAACAGTGCTGGCCAATGGCAGCCCAACCCCCTCGGCCCCTTGGCCCGTTGGAAGATCCTGGATAACCTGCGGCGCAGTCTGCTGCCCATCAGCCTGGTGGTCCTGTTTGTCACGGCCATAACCCTGTGGTCTGAGCGGGCTTCCCTGCTTCTGACCATCTTCGGGCTGACCGTCTTATACCCGGTGTTGTCCCACTTAGCTAGCGCCCTGATGAGTCTACCCCGGGGCATTCACTTTGCTGGACACCTCTGGACGGCCAGTTTTGATGCCCGTTCCCTTTTGCGGCAAGGTTTTCTTTTACTTGCCTTCTTACCCCATCAAGCCTGGCTGATGGTCGACGCCATTGTGCGTACTCTCTTTCGGTTGGGGATCACCAAGCGGAATCTGTTGGAATGGGTCACCGCTTTCGATGCGGAGCGCCGGCGGGGTACCAATGTGCAGGGGTTCTTTGGGAGAATGTGGCCGTGTCCGGTATTCAGTGTTCTTGTTGGGGTCTTGGTTTTTGCCATCACCCCTGGATTTCTGGCACCGATCCTGCCGATGCTGGCCCTTTGGATGGTGGCGCCTGCTTTAGCCTTTTGGGTCAGTCTACCCACTAAGCGCCGCCGGGCTGCCCTTTCTGCCCAGGACCGGGAATACCTGCGGGTGCAGACCCGCAAGATCTGGCAGTATTTTAAGGATATTATTGGGCCTGAGGACCACTGGTTACCACCGGACCACATCCAGGAGGAGCCCCATTTCAAGATCGCCCACCGTACTTCGCCCACGAATATTGGGTTAGGGCTGATCGCGAATCTCGCGGCCTGGGATTTCGGCTATATTGGGGTCAGGGAAATGTTGGACCGCTTAGAGGCCTCCTTTGCCAGCATGTTACGTCTGAAACGCTGGCATGGCCATCTGTACAACTGGTACGACACCGAGACTTTGAAACCCCTGGAGCCCCGCTTCGTCTCCACCGTGGACAGCGGTAACCTTGCGGGCTACCTGATTACCTTGGTCCAAGGCTTAAATCAGGTCGCAGAAGGGCCTTTGTTAGATTTCGCCAAGATCGGCCGGGGCCTTTGGGACACCTTCTTGGTGGTAGCCTCGGAAGAAGTGGTCAAGGACTACGTCCAGGACTTCCGTACGCTCTGTGACAGACTCCAGGACCCCAAGCTTCTCCCTTGGGAAGGGCTCCGGATCCTGGAGGACCTACAAGCCTTGGCCCAAAGGATGGGGCAGCAACTGGTCCACGGGTACTGGGTAGAGCAACTGCAGGACATGATTGGCGCCTTCTTGGCCGAGGCCGACGAATACTTGCCCTGGCTTCGGGAGGCCGCGAAGTTAAAGCTGGCACCGGAGCAACAGAAGCTGTTATGGACCATGACCAGTCTCCAAGGACTACGGGAAAAGAAGGAGCAGGTTGGAAAACTGGGTGGAGAAGATCCCCAGTGGCATTCTCTTCGGGAAGCTTTGCTGGTTACCTGTGACAAGGTGGAAGAGCTGGCAGATCAGTTGGAGGATTTGTGCTCTGCGGCCATGCAGACCGTTTTGAACATGGATTTCCGGAGACTGTACAACCCGGAGCGGAAGCTTTTTTCCATCGGATATAACCTGGAAGAAAACCGCTTAAGCCGGGTGCACTACGATTTGATGGCTTCGGAAGCGAGACAGGCCAGTTTTCTGGCCATCGCTAAAGGGGATGTGGAGCAAAAGCACTGGTTCCGCCTGGGGAGGATGGTCACCGTGGCCGGCGGTTCCCGGGCTTTGGTCTCTTGGACCGGCACCATGTTCGAATACCTGATGCCGCTACTGATCATGCAGAACTATCCCCACACCCTGTGGGACGATACCTACATGGCCGCGGTTCAGGAGCAGGTACGCTATGGACAGCAGCACCGGGTGCCCTGGGGGATCTCTGAATGTGCCTTTAATGCCATGGATCTGCATCTGAACTACCAGTATCGGGCCTTTGGCGTCCCCACCCTTGCCCTAAAGCGGGGGATGGAAAGTGATCTGATCGTGGCCCCCTATGCCTCCTTCCTGGCCTTGATGGTGGATCCGGTTACGGCCACCACAAACCTGAGACGATTGGCGAAGTTGGGCATGGAGGGGAAATATGGCTTGTATGAGGCCGTGGATTTCACCAAGGAACGGCTGCCACGGGGGGCTGACTACGTGGTGGTGAAATCCTTCATGGTACACCATCTGGGGATGAGCTTTCTGGCTTTAGCCAACTATTTTCACGATGGGATTATGCAACAACGTTTCCATTTGGACCCTTACGTGAAGGCAACGGAAATGCTCCTGCAGGAGCGGCTTCCCTTGCAGCCTTCGGTGGTGGATCAAGAACCCGTCACGCGCTGGACGGTACAAAGGAGGGCTCCCGTGGGGATTGCCATGCATCGTCGCTTCAGCAAAGCAGACCTCGGTGGGTTGGAGGTGTACCTGGCCTCCAATGGCGATTATTCCATCATGCTTACCAACAGTGGGTCTGGTTACAGTAAATGGCGGGATCAGAGCATTACTCGATATCGGGAGGATCCCGTGGCCAACGACCGCGGCATGTTCATCTACATTCGAAACCTGAATACCAACGCGGTTTGGTCCGCCACTTACCAACCCACCCGGGTGGTTCCCGACGAGTATGAAGTGACCTTTGCCGAGGATAAGGCAGAATTCAGGAGGGTGGATCAGGACATTGAGACCGTGACCGAGATCATTGTCTGTTCCGAAAACGATGGGGAGATCCGTCGGGTCTCTGTTACCAACCATGGCACTGAACCCTGTGTGCTGGAGATTACCAGCTTCTTCGAAGTGGTGCTGGATCACCCTAAGGCCGATGCGGCCCACCCGGCCTTCGGCAACCTCTTTGTCCTGACGGAGTATGTTCCAGAAGTCAATGCCCTGTTGGCGACACGGCGAGCTAGAGAACAGGATCGTACTCCCCTGTGGGTTATGCACACCGTGGCGGTGGATGGGCAAGTGGTGGGTGAGTTAGAATATGAGACCGATCGGAGTCGTTTTATTGGAAGGGATCAGACGGTGCAGAATCCCGCGGGGATCTACGGTGGTAAACTAGGGGGTACCGCGGGCGCGGTGCTGGATCCCTGTATGAGTCTTCGACGCCGGATCCGGGTGGCGCCGGGCCAAACTTCCTCGGTGGTGTTTTCTGTCGCGGTTACTTCTTCCCGGCAGGCTGCTGTCGATTTGGCTGGTAACTACCATGATACGGCTATGGTGGAGCGGGCCTTCGATCTGGCGTGGACCCGCAGCCAAGTGGAGTTGCGTTACCTAAACGTCAGCCTGGACGAAGCCCATCTCTTCCAGCGGCTAGCCTCACAGCTTTTGTTTGCGGAGCCTAAGTGTTTTCAAGGCCGCGAGGAGACCCTAGGTATTGCCCGGACTGTGAAGAAGTTTCTGTGGTCCCAGGGTCTTTCGGGGGATCATCCCATCTTGCTGCTGCGCGTTCGGCAGTTAGATGACGGTGACCTGGTCCGGCAGGTCTTGGTGGCCCATGAGTATTGGCGGATGAAGGGACTGCCGGTGGATGTGGTGATCCTCAACGAGCAGGAAGTGGATTACGCTAACCTGCTCCATCACCACCTGCGCCAACTGATCCAAAGCTGCCATGCCCAAATGAAGGAAAATCGGCCGGGCGGTGTCTTCCTTAAGCAGGCAAGTCTTCTGAAAAGGGAGGAACTCGATGCCCTGTTTAGTAGTGCCCGTTTGGTGCTGATGGGCCCCGGTGGTCTGAAGGCTTGCCAACCCCGAATCAAGATGGCCCGGGGGACAAAACCCCAACAATTGCAGCCGGCGCGTCCTGCGGTGGCCTATGATTACAAGATCGATACGGTGGCGCTGGTCAACCAACTGCGCTTCTTCAATGGGTACGGTGGCTTTACTCCCGATGGGAAGGAATATGTGATTATTCTCGAGGAGGGGCAAAGCACCCCGGCTCCCTGGATCAACGTGATCGCCAACGAGCAGTTTGGGTTCCTGGCCACGGAGACCGGCGGGGGCTACACCTGGGCGAAAAACAGCAGGGAAAATCGCCTTACTCCCTGGACCAATGATCCAGTGATCCCGTTACACGGCGAGGCCATTTTCCTGCGGGATCAGGAGACGGGACAGATCTGGTCCCCTACCGCCGCTCCCATCCGGGGAGAGAATCCCTATGTGACCCGCCATGGTTTTGGGTACACCCGATACGAATACGGTGACCAAGGGTTGCATCAGACGGTGGACCTGTACGCGGCAGCCAATGATCCGGTGAAGCTCATCCGGATCCGGTTGCAGAACAAATCCAATCGCCGGCGCAGTCTCGGAGTATCCTATTACCTGGAACCGGTGCTGGGCGTATTGCCCGAAGAGACCTACCAATATGTGGTGACCGACTTTGATCCACAACTGAACGGATTGGTAATCACCAACCGGGCCCGGGAACACTACGGGGACCATGTGGCGTTTCTGGCTACACTGGCCGAAGATTTCTCTTACACCGGCGATCGACTGGAGTTCTTAGGTCGGAACGGTTCCCTCACGGATCCCATTGGCCTCCAGCAGGTGCAACTGTCGGGAAGGGTGGGAGCGGCCATGGTTCCCTGCGCGGCCATACTTGTGCCGGTGACCCTGGAACCGGGTGCTTCTACAGAGGTGACCTTCCTCCTTGGGGAATGTGCCACCTGGCAGGAGGCCAAGGACTTGGTTAGCCGTTTCCGCCAAGAAGGGGCAGTTCAGGGGGAATTCGATCGGGTGCGCAGCAACTGGGACGAACTCATCGGACGGCTTATGGTGCGTACACCGGAGCCCTCCCTGGATTACCTCGTCAATGGCTGGCTGTTGTACCAGGTGATCAGTTGTCGCTACTGGGGCCGCTCCGCGTTCTATCAATCGGGGGGAGCCTATGGGTATCGGGACCAGTTACAGGATGTCATGTCCTTGGTCTACACCTCTCCCCAGATCACCCGAGAACACATTCTGCGGGCAGCGGCGCACCAGTTCGAGGAGGGAGACGTACAGCACTGGTGGCATCCGGAGGAGAACAAGGGAGTGCGTACCCGGTTCTCCGACGATTACCTCTGGTTACCCTTTGTCACGGCCAGGTACGTACAAGTGACGGGGGACACCGGTGTTTTGGATGAAGAGGTACCCTACCTGCGCAGCCGGTCCTTGGAAGACCACGAGCAAGAGCGCTACGAGGTGCCCCAACTTTCGGATAAAACCGGTACCGTCTACGAGCATTGCCTAAGGGCAATTGAATATGGGTTGAAGTTTGGCGTTCACGGTTTGCCCTTGATGGGTGGCGGCGACTGGAATGACGGCATGAACCGGATCGGTTGGCAGGGACGTGGTGAGAGTGTCTGGCTCGGTTGGTTCCTCTGTCGGGTCATGAAGGATTTCATCCCCCTGTGCCGGCTGAAACGGGATGAGCATTTGGTAGAGCGGTTTCGGGAACAGATCGAAGGGATCCGTAATGCCATCGAGCAACACGCTTGGGACGGGGAATGGTATATGCGGGCCTTCTTTGACGATGGCACACCCCTGGGTTCCAAGGAAAACGATGAGTGCAAGATCGATGCCATCGCCCAGGCATGGGCTGTGATCTCCGGGGAAGGGGACAAGAACCGGGTGAAAACAGCCATGCGTTCCGTGGACGATTACCTGGTATCCGAGGAAGACGGGATCATTAAGTTGTTAACCCCGGCCTTTCACAACACCCGGCTGGAACCAGGCTATATCAAGGCCTACGTCCCCGGAGTGCGGGAAAATGGTGGACAGTATACCCATGCGGCCACTTGGGTGGTCCTGGCCAAGCTACTTTTGGGGGAAAGGGCCCGGGGCATGGAACTTCTCCTGATGCTCAGTCCCATCAATCACACCTTGACCCCGGAACAGGTGGAGCGGTACAAGGTGGAACCCTACGTGGTCCCCGCGGATATCTACGGTGTCTATCCCCATGTGGGGCGGGGCGGTTGGACCTGGTATACAGGTTCTGCCAGTTGGGTGTACAAAGTGATCGTGGAGAGTGCCTTGGGGATAAAAATCAAGAAGGACAGGATGGTGATCCGTCCCCGGATCCCTGACCACTGGCCCGGGTTTTCCCTCCGATATCGCTATCGGAATACCATCTATGAGATCACCGTGGACAATCAAGCGGAGGTGGCCCAGCCGGTTTTCTTCGATGATGTGCCTTTGGAGGATGGGGCCATCCCCTTGCAGGATGACGGCAGGCACCACAGTGTTGTGGTCTATGCCAAGGCCCTCGGAGAACAATCCGCGGTGCTTACCCAATGGAGTGATTAGTGGTGGTGGACCCGGGGTTTTCCCCGGTCTTCCTGTTTTCCTAAAACTTCCTCGGAGGGAGTCCTGTTTTGGCCTTCCCTCGCCCGCTGTGACCAACCCTCAGGTTTTTCCGTCCTGAATAGGGCCGCTTCTCAATAGGTAGGATTACCCAGAGTTCATCCCAAGTCTAGGTCATAGGTTCTCTGTATGTATTACCAGAAAAAATTGTCTTCGGGAACCCTAGCGGTTGTGGAAGCCGAACTAAAGGGCTTCAAAACCAATAGGGCAGGTTGTACAACTGGGTATGGTAACGGCTTCTGCATATGCTATAATGTTAAGCAAAACCTCAGCTTGGAAGGAAGTGATGGCTTGAAGAAACGGATCCTGGAAATATTGGAGCAAGATGACCGGATTTCTCCCAAAGATATAGCCATCATGCTAAATCTGCCGGAAGAAGAAGTTGTCGAGCAGATCGCTCAGATGGAGGAGCAGGGGATTATTGTTAAGTACCATGCCCTGGTCAACTGGGAAAAAGTCGACGATGATTTGGTGGAAGCGATGATCGCCGTTGAGGTGGAGCCGGAGCGGGACGTGGGTTTCGATGATATTGCCGAACGGATCAGTAATTTCCCCGAGGTGAGGGCCCTGTACCTCATGTCCGGCAGCTATGATCTGTCGGTGTTTGTCACCGGAAGGGATATTCGCGAAGTGGCGCGATTTGTCTCCACCAAGCTGGCCACCATCGACCGGGTTAAAAGTACGGTAACCTACTTTGTGCTGAAGAAATACAAACAAGAGGGCGTCCTGCTGGATGGAAAGGTGAAACCAAAGAGGATGGCGGTGTCTCCATGAAACGTGATTTTGTCTCTCCTTTAGTAAAATCTCTACCTCCTTCTGGGATAAGGCGTTTTTTTGATCTGGTGGCTGAGATGGACGATGTGGTCTCCCTCGGAATCGGTGAACCGGATTTTGTCACCCCGTGGCGGATCAGGGAGGCCGCGATCCATTCCTTGAAGCAAGGGTATACCATGTATACGTCTAACCAGGGACTGCCGGAACTCCGCAAGGCCATCAGCGATTATTGGTTCGAACGCCGGGGTATTCGCTATGATTACCGCCGGGAGATCCTGATTACCGTGGGGGTCAGTGAGGCCCTTGATCTTCTGATGCGGGCGGTCCTTAGTCCCGGGGATGAGGTAATCATGGCGGAACCAAGCTATGTTTCTTACCAACCTACGGTTCTTTTGGCCGGTGGTGTTCCCCGCACTGTGCCCACCACATTGGAGGATGGGTTTCAGTTGAAGGCAGCCGCCATAGAGAAAGTGATTACGGACCGCACGAAGGTGATTCTACTGTGCAGTCCTAACAATCCCACCGGTGTCACATTGCAGAGGGAAGTGTTGGCGGATATTGCCCGACTGGCCGTTAAATACGATCTTTTGGTGGTAGCGGACGAGATCTATTGTGAGTTGGTCTATGATGAGGATTATGTTAGTATTTCCCAAATGCCTGGGATGGTGGATCGGGTGATCGTCCTCAACGGTTTTTCCAAGGCCTTTGCGATGACCGGTTGGCGGCTGGGTTATGCTATGGGTCGTGAGGATGTGATCGCAGCGATGAACAAGATCCACCAATACACCATGTTGTGTGCTTCGATCACCAGTCAGAAGGCGGCCCTCGAGGCCTTGCGCAACGGCCAGCGGGATCGGGAAGATATGCATCAGCAGTATAGTGAACGGCGGCGGTTGATTGTGCATGGGCTGAATGAGATGGGGCTGGATTGTCTGTTGCCCCAAGGGGCCTTCTATGTGTTTCCCTCGATCCGGGCCACGGGACTCGATTCGGAAACCTTCTGCGAGCGTTTGTTGAAGGAGGAGAAAGTGGCGGTGGTGCCAGGAACGGCCTTTGGGGCCAGTGGTGAGGGCTTTGTACGCTGCTCCTATGCCGCCAGTATCGCGGAGATTCAAGAGGCACTTACCCGTATGGAGCGATTTGTGCGCCGATACAGAAGGGGAGCATGTGCCAGTAGTGAGGGGGTTTAGAGGTGTCTCAGATTGAGAGTTATGTAAAGGGTATCGCACAACAGGCCAAGGCCGCAAGTCGCCTGTTGGCCTCCCTGTCCAGTGAGCAGAAGAATCGGGCGTTGTTGGCTATGGCCCAGGCCATCGAGGAGAATGTTCAGGAGATCCTCGCCGCCAATGCCGAAGATGTGCAAGCGGCCAAGGAGAAGGGTATTTCCGGGGCCCTTTTGGACCGATTGACCTTAACGCCCCAACGGGTGCAGGATATGGCGGACGGCCTTCGGGATGTGGCAGCACTGCCGGATCCCGTGGGGGAGATTGAGCAGATGTGGCTACGGCCCAATGGTCTGCAGATTGGCCGAATGCGGGTTCCCTTGGGCGTGGTAGGTGTCATTTACGAGGCTAGGCCCAATGTTACCGTGGATGCCGCTGGGTTATGCCTGAAGTCAGGCAATGCCGTGGTATTGCGAGGCAGTGGCGAGGCTTTGAATTCCAACCGCATGATTACCCAGGTAATTAGTCGCGGGGCTGTGGACAGTGGCCTGCCGGAGGAGGCTGTCGGCTTGATCGATGAGGCTAGCCGGGAGGGCGTCACCGCCATGCTGAAATTGAACGAGTGCATTGATGTGCTGATTCCCCGGGGGGGTGCGGGGCTGATTCGTACCGTTGTGGACCAGGCCACGATCCCTGTGATTGCCACCGGCATGGGCAACTGCCATATCTACATAGACCGGGCGGCCGATCTGAACATGGCCTTGGAAGTGGTGCTGAACGCCAAGACCCAACGGCCTGGGGTGTGCAATGCGGTGGAGACCCTTTTGGTACACGAAGAAGTGGCGGAAGCTTTATTGCCGCGTTTGGCGGAGAAGTTAGCCGAGGCAGGGGTGGAAGTGCGAGGGTGTGCTAGGTCCTTGGAGATCGTACCCCAGTGGGATAGGGCCACCGAGGAAGATTGGGATACGGAATATCTGGATCTGATTCTGGCGGTGCGGGTGGTGGACGGGTACGATACTGCGGTGGAGCATATTACCCGGCACGGGACCCAACACTCGGAGTGTATTATTACCCAGGATTATTCTGTGGCTCGGAGATTCCTGCGGGAGGTGGATGCCGCGGCTGTTTATGTCAACGCGTCTACCCGCTTCACCGATGGTGGACAGTTTGGCCTGGGGGCTGAGATGGGGATCAGTACCCAAAAACTGCATGCCCGGGGTCCGATGGGTTTGAGGGAACTGACCACGGTGAAGTATATCATCTTGGGCGAGGGACAGGTGCGGCGTTAGGAGGTAGGATGTCCGTGGGTGCATTGGGGGTGCTGGGCGGTACCTTTGATCCGATTCATGTGGGCCATCTCATTCTGGGAGAGCATGTGGCAGAGTCTTTGGGTTTGGAAAAGGTCTTGTTTGTGCCCGCCGGTACCCCCGGGCATAAAAGACCTGACGCGGTTACCTCGCCAGAACACCGGTGCCGGATGACGGCGCTGGCCATCGCCGACAATCCCAGGTTTGAGCTTTCCACGGTGGATCTGGCGAGGCAAGGGGTTACTTATACGGTGGATACCTTGGGGGATCTGCGGCGCTTGTATCCGAACCAGGAACTCTTTTTCATCATTGGGTCCGATAACTTACTGGATCTTCCCAATTGGCGGGAACCGGAGCGGGTGTTGGCCCTTTGCTATTTGGCGGTAGTGTTCCGGCCAGGATTCCCCATTCACGAAGTCCAGGACAAATTGGGAGCGTTATACATAAGGGAAAGGATCAGATTTGTTCCCTCTGTAGCTATCGAGATCTCTTCTACCAGTATTCGTCAAAGGATCAAAGAAGGCCGCTCGGTGAGATATCTGATCCCAGAGCCGGTGGCAGCTTACATCAAGGAGCACAGGTTGTATGGATATAGACCGAGTACGGGCGCAAGTTGAGCGGGTTTTGAGTCCAAAGCGGTTTTGTCACACGCTGGGGGTGGTAAAAACCGCAGACTTGCTAGCCCAGCGCTGGGGCGTTGATTCGACTAAAGCGGAATTGTCGGCTCTTCTTCATGATTACGCGCGGGAACTGTCAGACCAGGAGTTATTGCAAAGGTCAAATGACTTTGGTATATTGAAGCTACAGATCGAAAAGTGCAATCCGGATTTGCTCCATGGCCCGGTGGCGGCAGAACTGGCCCGCCGGGACTTTGGAATTGCTGATGAGGATGTTTTGAACGCCATTTGTTACCATACCACAGGACGCGCCGGAATGTCTTCCCTGGAGAAGATCATCTATTTGGCGGACTATATTGAACCGGGGCGAAGCTTCCCGGGCCTTGTCGGGGTAAGAAGTCTGGCCCTTTGCGATTTGGACCAGGCTTGTCTTTTGGCCCTGCGCCGGACAAGCATCCATGTTTTGCGGCGCGGTAGAACTTTGCACCCCAAGACGGTAGAGGCCTATAACGACCTGCTGTTGCATCGGGCCTTTGGGGAAGCGAGATCATCTCAACTGGGGCACAAACAGGATGGGACCAGGGAAGATGATTGATGCAGGAAAACCTGTGGCTTCGTAATTCTTCTATAGGTTTCCTAGAGTTATGTTGTGTCCATAGTCGTTCATGCTAAGGAGAGTCGTTATGCTTCCCAGAGAAGAATATGAAAAGCGGATGGAAGAGTTGGATCGCCTGGCTGCGGAACGTAAGCTGCAGCAAAGGAAGCAAACGCGCCTTGTGATCCTAGTGATCCTGTTTGCCGTTGTGCTCACCTGCCTTGCGGCCTGGCTCACTTACTATTTTCAAATCTACTGGGATGTGCCCCGTTCCCAAAGGTTAAACGATCAGCGGGGGTTGGTTTTCGAGGGCGTAGAGGAACTGACGACGATCTTGGTGATGGGCGGGGATATCATCGACCGGGAAGAAGGACGGACCGATACCATGTTCGTCCTGGGATACCTGCCTAACCGAGATTTCGTTAGTATCTTCACCATCCCCCGGGATACCCTCGTGGAAGTAGACGGTGTGGTCAGCCGGATTAATGAACTGAATGGCCGGGGTGGCCCTGGACTGGCTATGGACTGTGTCGAGGAGCTGTTGGGGATCGAGATCGACTATTATATTCTTCTGAATTTCCAGGCCTTTGAGAAAATTATCGACATTCTCGGTGGTGTGGAAATTCAGGTGGAGCGGGATATGAAGTATGACGATCACGCTGGAAACTTGCATATCGATATCCCTGCTGGATTGCAGGTCCTTGACGGTCGTACGGCCTTGGAGTATATTCGGTATCGGGGTGACGGACTGGGGGATATTACCGCAGCGGATCCCTTGCGGGATCAGTATAAGGGTCGGGTGGTAAGACAACAGAAGTTCCTCAGTGCCCTCCAAAGGCAGATCCTCCGTCCCAGAACCGTGCTTCATTTGCCAGCGTTGCTCTTTACGGCTAGCCAAAGTCTGAAGACCAATTTGCCCCTGTGGAAGGCTGTTGGTGTCTTGCGGCGTTTCTTTGACAGCGACGATGTGCGTTTTGGCGTGGTCCCTGGGGGTGAACAACGGATCGGTGGCGCGAGTTACTGGGTAGCTGATCCCAATGTGTTGCCCCATGAGGTGATCGGGACATTCACCGGGGTTTCCCGTCCGGAAGTGGTGGTCCTTAATGGCTCCGGAGTGCGGGGTATTGCCGCAGCGGTGGCGGGTTTTTTGCGGCAGAATGGTTATAAAATAGAGGAAATCGGTAACGCTGATCATTATGAATATCAACATACCCAGATTAGTTACCGGGATGCCGCCCAACGGGAGCATGCGGAGCGGGTGCGTGTCCTCATGGGTGGTGTCGGTTTGATTCGCGAGGATGAGGGGCAGCGTTCCGATTTGCTAGTAATCATCGGGAAGGACTATGAGATTCCCGACTTGCTGTAATCTTCCTGGAGGTGGTTTGACTGAAGCTTGAGAACTTGGCCAAACAAGCGGCCCTTGCCGCCTATGATAAGCATGCCCAAGATGTGTTGATACTCGATCTCAGTGAACTATCCATCATGTGTGACTACTTTGTGATTTGCTCCGCAGATTCCGATGTCTTGAGGAAGACCATTGCCGACCATATCGAAAAGCAACTGGCCGAACTGGGAAAGAAGCCCTCCCATCGGGAAGGAGAACCCGGTTCCGGTTGGTTGCTCATGGATTACGGTGATGTGGTGGTGCATATTTTCTCCCCTGAACAGCGGGAGTATTACGGTCTGGAGAGACTCTGGGGCGATGCTCGACGAGTGGAACTGATCTTGGAAGCTTAGACGGGGTAAAAGATGAGAAAAGAACTGGGAAGATATCGATTCTTGGCTGCCGTTTACGACCAGATGAAAAGTGAAGTGGATTACGCGACCTGGAGCCAATATATCATTCAGGTTTGGCAGCATTATGCTTTCGAGCCCCGTACGGTGCTGGATTTGGCCTGCGGGACGGGCGGGATCCTGTTGCACCTGGCCCAGCAAGGCTATGAAATGACCGGGGTGGATCTCTCAGAAGACATGTTGGCTGTGGCTTATGAAAAGTCCAGTAGAGCCGGGTTGAGGATATCTCTCTTTCAACAGGATATGCGGGATCTGCAGCTGGATCGCACCTTTGATGCTGTCATTTGTCTGTGCGACAGCATAAACTACCTTTTGTCCATCGAAGAGGTCCAGCAGTGTTTTGCCGGTGTATACCGCTGTCTCAACCCCGGTGGCCTGTTCGTTTTTGATGTGAATACTGCCCGGGCTCTCGAGATGTTTTACGGCACCGGTGTTTATTACGATGAGATACCCGGTGGAGAATTGAAATGGGAGACCCGTTACCATAAGAACCAGCAGCGATGTCAGATGGATCTTACTTTTTTTGTACAGGTGGAAGGTGAACCCAGGGTATACAGAGAACGACACATCGAGCAGGCCTATTCCCTGGAGCAGTTGATGCAAGGACTGGAAAGGACCCATTTTCGGCTATTGGACGTATTTGAGGGTTTTACCCTGGAACCGGCAAGGGAGGAGAGTTATCGCTGGAACTTTGTGGCCCAACGGCGAGGATGAAGCTAACATATTATGAAGGGTCATCTGAAAGGTAAGTGAGAACGAAAAGGGAAGCTTGAATTCGATATAGGGAAAGTGATAGAGATAACCTATAGAAGGCCAGGACGAAATTGGTTAAGAAGCAGGGGCGTGCCCCCCTTGACTTTCCCCAAAAGGTTAGTTATAATACGAGGCGAAAAGAGATTTAACATTGAAAATCAATGAAGAGGAGTAGTAGCCAGCGTAGTTCACGACAGAGAGTCGACGGCAGGTGTAAGTCGATGTGAAGCGGCTGGGGAACTCGCCTCGGAGATGCACATGCGACGGGATAGCATGTGACGGTAGCCACCGTTACCGGCTTAGAGTGGGTTGTCATTGTGTGGGGCTGTAGCTCAGTTGGGAGAGCGCTTGAATGGCATTCAAGAGGTCGACGGTTCGATTCCGTTCAGCTCCACCATTTTTTTATGTGACTGCCAATTAGGGTGGTACCACGGGAATGATTTCTCGCCCCTGCATTTTGCAGGGGTTTTTTCTTTGTCAGAAAAGACAGGTCATCTTGACAATAGGATTGCTTGGCGACGGGGTGGGTAGCCCCGGTATTTCGGAGGTAATACGGAGGAGATCAAGGTGCGAACCTACGATTTTAACCAAGTGGAGTTGAAATGGCAACAGCGTTGGGATGAATGGGAGTTATATAAGGTTACCGAGGATTCGGACAAGCCCAAGTTTTATTGTCTGGAAATGCTGCCGTATCCCTCGGGCAAGCTGCACATGGGACACGTCCGCAATTACGCCATCGGGGATGTCTTGGCCCGGTTTCAAACGATGCACGGCTACAATGTGTTGCATCCCATGGGCTGGGATGCCTTCGGATTGCCGGCGGAAAACGCCGCGATCCAGAGGGGGATTCCTCCTGCCATCTGGACCAGGGATAATATCGCCTATATGCGGAAGCAGTTAAGACGACTGGGATTGAGCTATGACTGGTCCAGGGAGATTGCTTCATGCTGGCCCGATTATTACCGCTGGACCCAGTGGTTGTTCTTGCAGTTCTATAAAGCCGGTCTTGTTTACAAGGCCGATGCGGTGGTGAACTGGTGTCCCTCCTGCGCTACGGTGCTGGCTAATGAGCAGGTGGTGGGGGGCAATTGTGAGCGCTGTGACAGTGCCGTGGAACAGAAGCACCTGGAACAGTGGTTTTTCCGCATTACAAAATATGCAGACCGGCTCCTGGATAACCTCGAGAAACTGGAAGGGTGGCCGGAAAAGGTTAAGACCATGCAGCATAACTGGATCGGCCGCAGCGAGGGAGCGACGATCCGGTTCCCCATCGTCGGTACGGAAAAGACCTTGGAAGTATTCACCACCCGGCCCGATACGGTCTTTGGCGTTACCTTCATGGTTTTGGCCCCGGAACATCCCTGGGTTGATGAATTGATTGCCGGAGTGGAGCATGAGGCGAAAGTCCGGGAGTTTATCGGGGAAGTGACGCGGCAAGACGAAATCTCCAGGACCGCTGAGGACACGGAGAAATTGGGCGTTTTCACAGGAAGGTATTGTGTCAACCCGCTCACCGGCGACGAGATCCCCATCTGGCTGGGCAATTATGTTCTGATGGGGTATGGGACTGGTGCCATCATGGCGGTTCCCGCCCACGATCAGAGGGACTTTGAGTTTGCCAAGAAGTATGATCTACCGATCCGGCAAGTGATCGCTGACCCGGAAACGAAGATGCCGGCTGAGGAGCTGGATGCAGCCTTCGAGGCAGAGGGCGTGCTGGTCAATTCCGGAGAGTTTTCCGGCTTGGACAGCAACACAGCCAAGGAGCGAATTACCCGGTATTTGGAGGCAAATAACCTTGGTATGTTCAAGGTCCAGTACCGGCTCCGGGACTGGCTGATCTCCCGTCAGAGGTATTGGGGAGCACCCATTCCCATCGTGATTTGCGATAAGTGCGGACTGGTACCTGTGCCCGAGGAGGAATTGCCGGTCCTTCTGCCGGAGGATGTGCATTTTGCTCCCGATGGCAAGTCGCCGCTGGCGCAACACGCTGCCTTTGCGGAGACCCGATGTCCTAATTGTGGGGAAAAGGCGCGACGGGAGACGGACACCATGGATACTTTTGTTTGTTCCTCCTGGTATTTCCTGCGCTATTGTGATCCTCACAATTCCGAGAAGGCTTTTGATAAAGACATTGTCGATTACTGGATGCCGGTGGATCAGTATATCGGTGGGGTTGAGCATGCCATCCTGCACCTAATGTATGCGCGGTTTTTCACCATGGTCCTCCATGATCTAGGGTTGTTGTCCGTGGAGGAGCCCTTCACCAATCTGCTTACCCAGGGTATGGTGCTGAAAGACGGTTTCAAGATGTCAAAGTCCAAGGGTAACGTTGTGGACCCGGATCATATTATCGAGCGGTTTGGAGCGGACACCGCCCGTCTGTTTATCTTGTTTGCTGCACCCCCGGAGCGGGATCTGGAATGGAGCGAGTCCGGTGTGGAGGGTGCCTATCGGTTCATTAACCGGGTGTGGCGGTTGGTGCAGGACTATGTACCACAAGTCAATGATGTGGAGCCCACCACCAAAAGCGACGGATTGGTTGGTGAGGATAAGGAACTACGTCGGGTGATGCATCAGACCCTTGCCAAGGTAACCTATGACATTGAACGATTCAACTTTAACACCGCCATCAGTGCCATCATGGAATACGTCAATGCCTTTTACCATTACAAGGAAAAAGGGGAGAATATGGCACTGTGTAGGGAGGGGTTGGAGAAGCTGGTATTGATGCTGGCTCCCTTTGTACCCCATGTGGCGGAGGAACTGTGGGAGATGCTGGGTGGTACCGGAAGTGTACACAGGGAACCCTGGCCCCAAGTGGACGAAGCGGCACTGCGGGTTGAAGAGATCACCATCGTGTTGCAAGTGAACGGTAAAGTCCGTGACCGGGTGGGTGTACCGGTGGATATTTCCGAGGAGGAACTCAAGGAGCTTGTTCTCTCCCGGGAGACTTTAGCTCCTTACATCGCGGGTAAGACCGTGGTCAAAGTTATCATAGTCCCGCGGAAACTGGTAAACGTTGTGGTGAAGTGATAAAGCTTCGTGCCCTGTGCAATTGACACAGGGCATTTTTTGACGCCTAGTAGTAAAGTGATGGTAAATTAGTTGACAAGCAAGATTATACGAGATACAATTAAGATAAATATTGGCGGTGAACGGAGGTGTGGAAACTGAGTCAAGGGCGAAGAGGTCGCCATCCTAGTTGGAGGTTTTCATTGGGGTTGGCGCTGTGTCTTTTCCTGAGTGTTACAGCTTACTATTACCTGCAGACCAAGGCAGGTGCCAGTGTGGAGGTGTTCTTCAGCTGGGGTGAGGATGGGGAAGAGGGTCTGGAGGATTCATCTTCGCCTGAGGAAGCTGTGGCTGAAGCTGGGGTGAAGCTGGATATCAATCGCATTGGAACCTTGGAGTTGCAACAATTGCCCGGAATCGGGCCGGCCTTGGCGGCAAGGATTTTGGAATATCGGGAGGAGAATGGTCCCTTTACGCAGGTGGAAGATCTCTTGCGGGTGAACGGTATTGGTGAGAAGACCCTGGAAAGGATCCGACCCTACATCTGTGTGGAATAGCTCTCCAGTCTACGTTTACCATAATGCCTTGGCCTTCATTGTGGGGGTTGCCCTGGCGGCCCTGACCGCGGATCACCTATCCGTAACGGTCATCTTGGGGATCGGGGGGTTGCTTCTTCTGACCAGCATCCTGCTGTTTTCCCTCGGTTCCAAAGGATTTCTGATGGTAGTTGCCTTAGCTTGGGTTCTTGTGGGTTGCCAGTACTATCTGGTCCGTTTCCAGGTTCATGAGGCGCGGTTCAGCCATCTGCGTGACTTGCGCGTTGAGTTGAGCGGGATGGTGGTCTCGCCCCCCACCGAGCGAGACGGCAAGTTCTACTTTATCGTGGCGGTGGATCAGGAACTAGAGGGAAAAACTACCCGGGGCAGAATACGGATCGGCGTAGATACCTGGGCGTGGTCTTTCGAGGACAGGGCACGGCTTGATAGGTTGAATTATGGTGATGTGGTTGTTGTCCGGGGCTGGGTGCGTAAACCCACCCGGGGCGGCAACCCGGGAGAACCCAATTGGCGAAACTACGCGTATAGAAACGGGTATTCCGCGACGGTAGCGGTGTACGATCCGGAGCAACTGCAAGTGGTAGGTGTCAATAGCGGAGGATTGTTCGGCAGTTTGCTGCACCGGTTGCGGGGGAAGCTTGCGGATTTGGAAGCAGATCTTCCCGGCTCTGTGATTCCCTTCTTCCGTTCTCTACTCTTAGGGGACCGCAGCTTGTTTACTGTGGAAGAACAAATGGCCATCGACCGGGCAGGGGCCGCCCACCTGCTTTCCATTTCGGGTACACATATCGGTTTGCTCGTGGGAGCGTTTTATTTCATAGGCCGTTGGTTGCGCAAGTTGAAGTGGCAGTGTGTACTGGTTTCTTTGCCGGTACTATATGTCTATCTATTGCTTACGGGAGCCCAGGCCTCGACCCTTCGCGCGGTCATTGGCATAGTCTTGGCAATGGTTAGTGGACTTTGCCGCCGAACCCTGCCTCCTCACCGTTGGCTAGTTCTTACCGCCTGGTTTACTCTAATCATTAACCCCCTATTCATCACTGGGGTGGGCTGGCAACTGTCCTTCGCCGCGGTGTTTGGCATTCTGTCTTTGGCCCCCTTCTTCACAAAACTGCTGTCTTTTCTCCCTAAGAAGGTGGCCAGCAGTCTGGCCATTTCGCTTAGTGCATGGATAGCCGTGACCCCACTGACGTTATACTACTTTCAAACCGCCAGTTTGATTGCTGTCATTTCTAACCTAGTGCTGGTTCCGCTCTTTGCTGTCTTGTTATTTGTTATCTTTCTACTGGGGGCGGTGGGGATCATTGTCCCGGTAGTACTTCCCTGGGGAGGCATTGTCGCCCACTACGTAGCTGTTGTGTTTTGGTGGTTGGTGTATCGCTTTGCGGAACTGCCTGGTTTTTTGCAGGTGCCGGGATTCAGCTGGTTCTATCCGGCGCTGTTTTACTTTTGGTTGATTGTCTGTCGTCCGATGCTGCGGACCGTCACTGTGGTACCCAGGACCTTGGCCTGGATACCGACATTGCGTTGGATCAACTGGACCATGGGGTTACTAATCGTTGCTCTGTGGTTTACCCTGTTCCAGTTGTGGGCAGACACTATAGAGGTGGTCTTCCTTGATGTGGGCCAAGGGGATGCGGTTTATATAGGGTTGCCGGGAGGCTATCACATGTTGATTGATGCCGGTGGCCAGCCCAATGCCCCGGACCGGCGACCCTACGATGTGGGAGAACAGGTGCTCTTGCCCTTCTTGCGGTACAAAGGGGTCAAGAAATTGGACTTGATTGTCATTACCCATCCCCATCTGGACCACTTTGGTGGTTTTGCAACGGTGATAGAAGCCATTGATGTGGGTATGGTGTGGTATAACGGACAGCATACCACGGAACAATCCTTCCAACGGCTACGGGACTTGATTGAACAAAGGGGAATGGCTTGTTATACTGTAGCCAGGGGCGACTGGTTGCAGGTGGGTGACAATCGGATCACAGTCCTGCATCCTCTCCGGGCTATGGTGGATCAGGGCTCCCTGAGTGTCAACGATGCTTCCCTAGTCCTGATGCTGGAGGGAAATGGACTTAGATTGCTCTTTACTGGGGATGTGGAGGCCCGGGGACAGCGTTTGTTGCTTTCCTATGAACAGGATTTGGCGAGTTTTGCTCTGAAAGTACCCCATCATGGTGCTGTTTCCGCTTTTGACGCCATGTTTAACCGGCTGGTGGATCCCGAGATTGCGGTGGTGCAGGTGGGACGAAACAACTTTGGCCTACCAAATCCGGCGGTGATCGACAGTCTCCAGCGACAGGGTAGTCGAGTCTTTCGTACCGATGAAGACGGGGCAGTGACCCTGCGGGTAGGGCCACAGTATTGGTTTCTGTGGACGCATCGTAGCAGGGTGTTTTCCTATGGCGCATGTTATCCAATGGTAGAGTAATCCCGGGAAAGGAGAAGCTTATGGCCAGTAAGTCTGAGGGATATGAGGTAATTCAAAGGGATCTTAAAAAGAAGGAGTTTGCACCGGTTTATTGGCTATTTGGCGAGGAAACCTACCTACGGGACAAGGCCCTACAGGATCTGTTGGACGGGTTGGTGCCCCCCGGGGAGAGGGACTGGGCTTTGACCTCCTTGTATGGTGCTGATGCGCAATTCGAATCTCTGGTCCAGTCCGTGACCTCTCAGCCCCTTGGAGCTTCTCTTTCCGTCGTGGTCATCTTGAGTTTTGATGAGATAAAACTGCAGCAGGACCAGCTTCTTCAGCTGTTAACGCTTTTGCCCAGGGATAGCTATCTGATCTTGTCCTCGCAAGCGGTCGATAAGCGCACTAGGTTCTATAAAGAAGTGAGCAAGTTAGGACGGGTTGTGGAGTTTAGTCCTGTGACTGATGAGGATGCTCGTAAATGGGTGGGCACAAGGCTCAAGGAGCAAGGAGTATCCCTGGAACCTGCGGCCTTTGAATTGCTCATGGAACGGGTTCGGAACGATCTGCAGTTGGCTGCTAGAGAGATAGACAAGCTTAGCTGCTATTGCGGCCGAGAGGGCGGCACCCTTGATCAGCGGACCGTGTCTTTGCTGCTTAGTGGTGGTAGTGGTTCCGAGGAGAAGACTATTTTTGCTTTGGTTGATGCCGTGGGAAAGAAGGAAAAGAAGCAGGCGTTGACTCTCCTTAGGCAGATGCTGTCCTTTGGTGAACAGCCGATGGGCATATTCATCATGATTGCCCGACAGTATCGGTTAATTATGGGCGTGCAGCGCTTAAGTCGGCTTGGATACAAGCCGGCGGATATGGCCAAGGTGCTAGGGTGCCATCCCTTTGTCGTCAACAAAGTTTCGAACCAAAGCAGGCTGTACTCACCTCAACAACTGCGAGGGATTATGGAGATGATTATGGAAGGAGAGAGGAAACTTAAGGAAAGCTATGAAACCCAGGCCCTTAACCTAGAGATGTTCCTCGTCAGGCTCATGCAGTAACCTTTACCTTGCAGAGAGTGGCGAAAGAAGTACACTCTGCACCCACTGAACTTTCGCACGAGACACGAGACTTTTTGCTAGCTTCCAGGGAAAACAGGGACAGAGTGAAGAAGAATAGTAGAATCGGGCGGTGTAGATTAACACACACCACCCCCCCATTCTACACAGTAGCGTTGTTTACTGTAGCCTGATTGTACGCTTTGGTGAGACGAGACTTGTTCCTTGCTGCTTTGTTGGGGTGGATAACGCCCTTTGTCGCAGCTTTGTCAAGTAGGGAAATCGCCCTGTCGAGGTAAACCCGGGCATTTTCCGGTTCGTTTTGCAGGGCGGTCCGGAATTTCCTAATTGCGGTCTTGACGGCAGACCGGACCGATTTGTTTCTTAATCTCCGGCGCTCAGCCACTCGGATGCGCTTCTTTGCAGAAGGTGTATTAGCCATTGATGTGTATAGCCTCCCTAAAATTCGCGAAATTACACATAGCAATTCTACCACGGTCTGTCCTGCTTTGCAAGCATCCCATTTTCCACCTCCATCTTTGTATTGCGCCAGGGAATACGTTGGTCACCATCTTTTCCTTTGGTACCGGGGAATTCTAATGGGCAGTGATGTTGTGATCCAAGCTATAAGGAGGGATAAAGGCCGCGGGGTTCGGTAATTATAAGGAAGAGGTGGAGGTGATGGTATGCAGTTAGAAGACGGTTTTGATTCCCGTACCGACTTGGCGATAGAATCCCAAGAGTTGTTTGTAAAGGAGCAGGGTCCGCCGGAGATCCCCGGGGTAGAGGTACATAAGGAAGAAGGAAACCATGCCATTGTCACGCGGATTTCCATCAAGTCCAAAGTCGGGGCGGATATGATGGGAAAGTCTATCGGAAACTATACG
Organism: Bacillota bacterium; assembly: GCA_012839765.1. Taxonomy (NCBI): domain Bacteria; kingdom Bacillati; phylum Bacillota; species Bacillota bacterium. The sequence goes on along the minus strand of DUMW01000109.1, from coordinate 15,802 downwards.
ACCATCGAGGCCCCGGGATTGCGTCAACGGGACATAGAGACCCGGGATGAGGTTACTGAGTTGTTGGCCCAAGAGCTGATGCGCTACATCAAGGATCTTGACACAGCCACACCGATTTTAGTGATTGGCTTGGGGAACTGGAATGCCACCCCCGATGCCCTCGGACCTAAAGTAGTCAATCAGCTGACGGTGACTCGACACCTGTTCCAGATGCTGCCGACGGACGTAAGGGGTAAACTTCGACCTGTGGCCGCCCTGGCTCCAGGCGTTTTGGGGCTTACAGGGATTGAGACCGGTGAGATCATCCTTGGTGTGGTTCAGCGAATCAACCCAGGGCTTGTTATCTGCATCGATGCTTTAGCATCTCGGAGTTCTAAGCGACTATGCAGCACAGTCCAGATCTCAGATACTGGGATCAATCCCGGTGCAGGGGTGGGTAACCGGCGTCTGTCTATTACGCCGGAGGTCTTAGGTGTTCCGGTGGTTTCCATAGGGGTACCTACAGTGATCCATGCCACCACGATCATCAGTGATGGTTTGAAGATCTTGGAGGAAGGCCCCCAGGCTTTGGAGGAGGACGAAGAGGTGCCACGTCCTACCAGGTTTCACGTGGATCCTAACTTGATCACCAAACCTCAAGTAGATTCCTCCAAGGACAACGGAAGGGCGCAACGGAAGCAAGTTATCCGGCAACTGTTGGAACCCTATATGGGTAGTATGATCGTTACACCCAAAGAAATTGATGTTCTGATTGACGATGTGGCGGATATCGTGGCTGCAGGTCTTAATGCGTCACTGCACGACCAAGTGGACTTTGATCAGGTTGTAAAATACCTGCAGTAGCGCAGGATTACAGTTAGAGATTCGGAGAGACTTGATTCTGAAAGACCCCGAAGGGCGTATTTAGGGGTCTTTTTTATTTAATCGTCGCAATACTGTCCCGGAAGGAAAACAAGATTTCTCTGCAGAAATAAGAAGGGGCCCTAGGGCAAAACTTTCTTCTGAGGTGGTTATATGCTCGGAGAGGAACGCCGAGCAGGTATTCTTAATGAGATTCAGAAAAGAGGTACGGTTCGGGTTTCCAATCTAAGCCGGCTGTTCGGCGTTACAGAAGAGACGATCCGTCGAGATTTGGAAGAATTGGAGAAGCAGGGATTAGTCAGGCGTGTCCATGGTGGAGCCATCGGCGTCGGATCCAGTTTTGAGTTGCCATATCATGTACGGGAGATTAAGAACCCTGCTGAAAAGACCAGTATCGCGTTGCAAACAGTGGAGTTGATTAACGATGGTGATACCATCATGTTAGACGCCAGCAGTACCGCTCTATATACCGCGCGGCGACTGGTGAACAAGAAAGGTATTACTGTGGTGACAAATTCTCTGCGGATTATTAACGAAATGGCGACATTTCCAAATATTAAGGTGATCGGGGTTGGCGGCACATTGTGCAATACTAGTTTAGGCTTTGTTGGCCCCGTGGCAACTTGGACACTTCGACACTTTCATGTGGACAAGGCTGTCTTTTCCTGTAAAGGTATTACTATAGAACATGGCCTCACTGATGCTAGCGAGGTGGATACTGAGATCAAACGGTTGATGATTAAGGCTGCAGAGCAAACCATCGTTGTTGCAGATTATTCCAAGTTTGGAAATGTTGCTTTCTGTAGCATCATTGGTTTGGACGAGATAGACTGTGTTATTACTGACAGTAAAACCGATGAGAGCTATATTGCAAAGATGCGAGAACAGGGGGTTCGTGTGATTCAGGCAAAACAAGGATGCGCACCAATTACCAAGAAAAAAGACTCCACGGTGGGCAGGAATATGTCCATTTAGGTCGAATAGAGTTAGAGACAAACGAATACAAAGGAACGAATAATACGGCCTCTGCGGGAGGCTGTGTTATTGTTATGTATATGTGTAGTATATAACTCTCGGGGGAGGTCTCAAGCAATGAAGCTAGGCGTTTTTAATCCGTTGTTTTCCCAGCGGAGTCTAGTTGACACCCTGGACTACATTAAGTCTTTGGGTTTGGAAGCCATCGAGATCGGAACAGGTAATTTTCCAGGGGATGCCCATTGTCCTGTTGACGAACTGCTCGAGGATCCTAAGAAGTTAGATGAATGGAAAAAGCTCTTCGACGACCGGGGCATCGAGATTAGTGCTCTAAGCTGCCACGGTAATCCCCTACATCCACAAGAGGAAATTGCTAAGGCCCATCGCGAAGTGCAAAGAAAGGCAATCCTGCTGGCAGAGAAACTAGGTATTGATACGATTATCACCTTCTCCGGGTGTCCTGGTGACGGACCTAATGCACGTTATCCCAACTGGGTTACCTGTCCGTGGCCCGATGATTTTCTGAAGATTCTAGAGTGGCAGTGGCAAGAAGTGGCCATTCCATTCTGGCAAGAAGAAGTTAAGTTTGCGAAGGACCACGGAGTAACCAAGATTGCCTTTGAAATGCATCCAGGATTTTTGGTATACAATCCTGAAACGTTGCTGAAGCTCCGTGCCGCCGTTGGTCCCGAGATTGGTGCCAACTACGACCCCAGCCACTTGTTCTGGCAAGGCATGGATCCTGTGGCAACGATAAGAGAATTGGGTGATGCGATTTTCCACGTGCATGCAAAAGATTGTCGCATTGACCCCATCAATACTGCCCGCAATGGTGTCTTGGATACCAAACACTATGGCGATGAGATAAATAGAAGCTGGATCTTCCGTACTGTGGGCTATGGTCATTCCGATCTTGTATGGAAGGACATTGTCAGCAATCTTCGGTTGGTCGGTTATGACCATGTTCTGAGTATTGAACATGAGGACAGTCTGATGACCCCGAATGAAGGGTTTGAGAAGGCTGTCAAGTTCCTTCAGGACGTCCTCATTACCGAAGCGGCTGGAGAAATGTGGTGGGCTTAGTTTTAAGCCCATCAACCCTGCTCTAATCGGTAGCTTGACTTGAATAAGTCGAAAACCTATAATGATACAAGATATTACATTCCTGGCATGATGCAGTTCCGTTTCAATATGATGGATATAAGGGTATCTTGCTGAATACCTTACTCTATGTCGGGGGTATTGTGACCGCCTTTATTAAGGTCACTTTCTGCTATTGATTGGAGTCGGGTTGATTTACGAAGAGGAGGTTGTCCAATTGGTTGCGATTACAAAAAGGGTTCCGGACAAGCGACGCATGCGCCTTGCGGTAGCGACTATAGTGCTGCTTGGCATGTTTGTGATTGCTTCCTTGCAGTTTGCTTTGCAGAAAGCCTATGCTTCCGCTGATGTACGGGCCAGTCTCTTTGAGTTACCGGAAGAGCCCTACTGGAACATGATGCAAACTTATAAGGAACAAGGGTATGAGATTAGTGACGTTGAAGTCGTCATAAAAGGAGCGCACTATTCTGATACCAATGCAGACACTTTGGAAGTGGTTAGCGAGTTGGATGGGCGCACCGGCGAGATCCTAATTTGGCGCGAAAGCGAAACCATGGATACGTGGGTCGAATGGACCGTCGAGATTCCCAAATCCGGTCTGTATTCGATGACCTTCACCTACTATCCGATTGAAGGCAAGCGTGCACCTATCCGTAGAGCGCTGAAGATTGACGGCGAGTATCCTTTCAGGGAAGCCCGTCGCTTCCAATTCAATCGGCTATTTCGAGATGCCGCACCTCCAATTCAGGATAACCGCGGTAATGACGTGCAACCGGCTCAGGTTGAGATCAAGCAATGGATTACAACTCAACTGTATGATCCCGATGGTCTATATATTGATCCGGTTCTGTTCTATTTAGAAGAAGGTACCCATACTATTCGTTTAGAGGCCCTATCTGAGCCAATCGCCATTGACACGATCGTCCTCGGTGGCCTGAAGAAGGTACCAACTTACGAAGAAGTCTTGAATGAATATAGGGCGAAAGGCTATAAAGAGGTCGAGAACGTTTTTGTCAAGTTCCAAGCCGAAGACACCTACACTAAGAGCGACGCTACTATCCGTCGGGAATTTGGTTCCGATCCCCTTTCTGAGCCCTTCGCAGCTGGCCAGTGGCGCTTGAATGAATTCGGCGGCTGGCGTTGGCGTAAGGGTAATCAAGAGGTTACCTGGAAGTTTACCGTACCCGAGACAGGCTTCTATAAACTGATTATGCGCGTATACCAGGACGAGCACCTACCTTCGGTTCGTTCTATTCGAATTGACGGTGAGTTCCTCTTTGAGGAAATGAAGGAAGTCAACTTCTACCGTGATAAGCACTGGCGCATTGAAGTCTTTTCCGATGAAAATGGTCAGCCCTATCTGATTCCGTTGGAAGCTGGGGAACACACCTTGACTATGACCGTTAAGGTGGGCGAAGTGGCCCGTACTGTCAACGTGTTTACTAGCACCATTCGGAAAATGGCTGATTTGGGTCACAGGGTCAGTATGCTAATTGGACGAAATCCCGACCCGAACATGGAATGGGAGTTGGAAAAGCGTATTCCCAATTTGATCGAGGACTTGCAGGCCATCCGTGAAGAGTTGGCCGGTGAGGTAGATTTCCTTACTGAATTGGCGCTGGGTAAGAGACCGATTATCGCCAACAGTATTCTGATCGTCTTAGAGCAACTTGATCAGTTCCTGGATGACCCGGACCGGATGGTTCTTGGACTTGAGCGCTTCCAGACCAACCAACAGTCCTTGGGGACATGGATCCTGGACCTGCAGAACAAGTCGCTTAGAATGGACTACATCGCCTTTGCTAGCCCAGACATGCCTGAGCCTCGCGGCAGGTCTAGTCTTTGGGAAAGATGGAGCCTTAGCTTCTTCAACTTCCGGGATTCCTTCAACAAGGATTACACCGGTGTAGGAAGCTATCATGAGGAAGGCCGTGTCCTGGAGGTTTGGTCTCTACGTGGTCGTGAATGGACTCAGATCATCAAGGAGATGGCTGAGGAGACCTTTACCCCGGTAACAGGTATCCATGTGAATATGAATATTCTTCCCTCGAACCAAACCCAGGTGTTGTTGCTAGCCACCGTGGCGGGACAGGGTCCAGACTTGGCGTTGGGCGTACCGCCTACAATGCCTGTAGAGTTTGCGATTCGTAATGGGTTGGTGGATCTATCCCAATTCCCTGATTTTGAGGAAGTAGCCCAGCGGTTCCGTCCTGGTGCGATGACTCCCTTTGAGTATCGGGGAGGAGTTTACGCCCTGCCTGAGAACCAGGACTTCTCGATGATGTTCTATCGTACCGATATCCTCGGTATGTTAGGGCTTGAACCGCCGCAGACCTGGGAAGATGTCTACAAGATGATTCCGACCCTCCATGCCAACCGACTTGACTTCTACTACGGCGGTGGTGGTTCTAGTGCTGGGTTTATGCCCTTCCTATACCAGCATGGAGGACAGTTCTACACTGACGACGGATTGAGGTCGGCGCTGGATACGCCTGAAGCTTTACAGGCCTTTAAGGAATACACGGACCTGTATACCAGTTATAGGATTCCGATGGAAGCCAACTTCTACATGCGGATGCGTACCGGTGAGATTCCCATCGGTGTAGCAGGTTACGGAGTGTATACTCAGCTATCCACTGCCGCTCCGGAGATTACCGGATGGTGGGAGATGGCGCCGATGCCTGGCCGCATGAGAGAAGACGGTGTGATTGACCGAAGTGCTGGAGGTTCGTCACAGGTTGCCATTATTATGAGAGACTGTGATGATCCCGAGGCCGCATGGGAGTTCTTGAAGTGGTGGACCAGCGCGGAAGTGCAAGCCCAATACGGAACAGAGCTCGAAGCGTTGATCGGTGTCGAAGCCCGATGGAACACAGCTAACGTTGAGGCGTTGAAGTCTCTCCCGTGGCCGCGCCAAGATATCGAGGCTATTTTGGAGCAGTGGGAATGGTTCCAGGAAATCCCGGTAGTATTGGGCGGTTACTACACGGACCGGCATATCAAGAACGCTTGGAACCGGGTGGTTCTGCAAGGGTGGAACCCAATGGAGGCTCTCGAAGAAGCGGTTCGTGATATTAACCGAGAACTGAAGAGAAAGCAGGAGGAATTCGGTATTACCAGTGCTGAAGATCTCCGCAGCGTTTTGCAGCAGGCTGAAGGGAGTGACTGATTATGGCTGAGCAGAAAGTGGAATTTGGGAATAAAACTGGTGGGCTTCAAACGGTTGAGCTAACGTTTGGGCAGAAGCTTAAGGATTTGTGGAAGAGTATAAAGCAACACAAGTTGTCGTACTTGTTCGTGGCCCCGTACATGATCCTGTTTGCGCTGTTTACTATTGGACCTGTACTGGCTGCGATATACCTGAGCTTCACGTACTTTAACGTGTTGGAACCACCGCGGTGGATCGGATGGACGAACTATCGTCTGTTATTCCTGGAAGATGATATATTCCTGATTGCCATTAAGAACACGATCGTGTTTGCGGTAATTAGCGGTCCTGTGGGATATATTGCCTCCTTTTTATTGGCGTGGCTGATTAACCAGCTCAGAAGGTTCCGGTTGGCTTATACCCTGGCGTTCTATGCTCCGTCCATGACGTCGGGTGTGGCGATGGGTGTAATCTGGCAGTACTTCTTCTCAGGAGACCGCTATGGGTTGGTTAACAACTTCTTGATCAATATGGGTGTGATGAGGGAGCCCTTCCTGTGGCTACAGGATGTACGCACCCAGATGCCCGTGGTAATCTTGGTGTCCCTGTGGATGAGTATGGGTGCCGGGTTCTTGGCGATGTTGGCTGGATTGCAGACGGTGCCCGACGAACTATATGAAGCGGGAGCCATCGACGGGATTCAAAGCAAGTTCCAGGAGATTTGGTATATCACGCTGCCGATGATGAGACCGCAGTTGCTCTTCGGTGCGGTGATGGCGGTGGTGAACTCCTTCAACGTCTTTGGAGTTGCCGTAGCGTTGACTGGCTTACCAAGCCCGTTGTATGCAACCCATACAATAGTTGCTCACTTGCATGACTACGCGTTCATCAGGTATGAGCTTGGTTATGCCTGTGCGATTGCGATGGTTTTGTTCGTGGCGACTTTCTCGCTGAACCGTGGTTTGATGAAGGTGTTCTCAACCAGAGGTGACTTCTAAGACCTGGTCTAGAGGCAGCAGGAGTCTCTCTCCTGCTGCTTTCGCTGACGTGGTGTTGGTCACGTTATTTCGAGGAGGTTTTATCGGATGGCTATTGTTGAGAAGAGAGGATTTTTCTCGGGGAGGACGTTGCTGATCATCTTCATGACGGCCCTGGGACTATTCCAGATGCTTCCCTTGATCTTCATGGTATCCCATGCTTTTAAGCCGCTAGATGAGTTGTTCCTGTTCCCACCAAGGTTTTTTGTGCGGAACCCAACACTGGACAACTTTGCTGATCTGCTGGTGGCCACGTCCGGTACGGATGTCCCCTTTTCAAGATACTTGTTCAACAGTCTGTGGGTTTCTGTGATCGTGGTTGTCGGTAGTGTTATTGTCTCAAGTTTATGTGCGTATCCCTTGGCGAAACATCACCGTATGCCGGGTAGGGATTTCTTGTTTAACGTTATCGTGTCCGCGTTGATGTTCCCCGGCGCGGTAACAACCATCCCTGGTTATCTGGTGATCAACGGGTTGGGGCTGATTGATACGTACTGGGCGTTGATTCTGCCTGCTCTGGCCGGTCCCATGAATATGTTCTTGATGCGACAGTTTATGACGCAGATTCCTGATTCACTCATTGACGCGGCGAAGGTGGACGGTGCATCGGAGTGGAGTACATTCATGAAGGTGGTTGTACCGTTTGCTAAGCCCGCCTGGGCTACTGTGACAATCTTCGCGTTCATGGGTGTGTGGAATGACTCATGGTCTCCCGTGGTATATCTGCGCACAGAGGCTATGAAGACGTTGCCGGTAGCGATTCAGACGATTCAAGGCGGCGGTATCGGACGTGCGGGTGCTGCGGCCGCGGCTTCGTTGCTGATGACCGCTCCGGTGATCATTGTGTTCCTGATTCTGCAGAGTCAGGTTCTGAGTACGATGGCGTATTCAGGTATTAAGGCATAAGCTAGTTTGTGGTGGGATGCGATTGGGCACCTAGGGTTGTTGCTGGGTGCCCAATTCTTGTTTTAGTCGGTTGAAGTTTCTAGCGTTGGGTTAGGGGCAACTGCAATATGGCTGCAGATAAGGTCTTTTGGGAGGGCCTAGTGAGTTGGAAAGCCCTTTTGGATGTTGATGGTCTACCGTAGTAGCGTGCATTAGGATCGTGAGAGTGACATAAGATGTATGGAGGCTAGATTCAAAGGGAGTACGTCATGCATGAGGTAGTCGTGGACATCATCAATCGGTATGGGTATATCGGGATACTCTTGTTGATTACCCTGGAAAACGTTTTTCCGCCAATACCGTCGGAAGTCATCTTGACCTTTGGTGGTTTTGTAACCACTTACACAAGCTTGAGGGTTTGGGGTGTGGTGGTGGCTGCCACCGTCGGTTCGGTGCTTGGGGCCGTGATCCTCTATGGTGTTGGGCGGCTGATGAATGCTGAACGGCTGGGACGTCTCCTGGATGGTAGATGGGGCAAAGTATTGCGTTTGAAGAAAGATGATGTGCTAAAGGCGGAAGAATGGTTTTTGCGGCACGGCAACTTGGCTGTCTTCCTTTGTCGCTTTGTCCCCATTGTGCGGAGTCTGATCTCCTTGCCGGCAGGTATGTCCAAAATGCCTCCACGTTCTTTCTTGATACTAACCATCATCGGTACTTCCATATGGAATGTGGTTTTGGTGTTGCTGGGTCGACTCGCGAGAAATGCATGGGAGATAATCGTTGAGTACTTGGATATTTATAGCCTCATTGTCTTAGTGCTGGTTGGAGTAGTGGGGATGGTAGTTGTGGTTAGGTTTCTCAAACGGCGGTTTTCGGACCTCTAAGACAAGGATTGGTTGGGAGTAGATCTGAGTATCTCTGGGCTGCATTGGGTTGTGGGCTATTGGAGGGGGAAGACGCGGTGGACGGCTATTAGTACTTGCAGCTTCAGAGGTCTGTTAATACAGGAGTGGGCCAAGGCAGGCTAGACTACCGCTGGTACTTTGGTGTGTAGGTCGGTTTAGGAGGGGACAATGCCCGTAACACTATCGGCGCACTGGGTTCTCAAGGATTTTTGCAAAGAAAAGATCATCGGGCCCTTGATCTGTAGGAGGATATGTGCTAAAATCACATTGTCGTAAGCGAGCCGAAGTGGTGGAATTGGCAGACGCGCTGCGTTCAGGGCGCAGTGGGCTTCACGCCCGTGGGGGTTCAAATCCCCCCTTCGGCACCATAAGAAGATTAACCCCAGTTTAGCTGGGGTTTTGTTGTTTTGTTAATGAAGTTGCCGATCAAATGACCATCATCCATAAAATGGTAGTGTTTCTTTGATTCGATACAATCGTATACCCAAAGTTTTCTTCACAACTCATTGCCAAATTATCGCAATCCCATCTATCAACCATGTTCCATCTATTTTTCTCAGACTGTACCCGGTCACATCAGTAATACCTTGTACAAATCCGTTTTGTTTTATTGCGTAATTCCATATCCCTACTACGGTAGCGCGATCATTACCCTTGAATTCTATTTTGTAATTAGTTATCTGACTCTCCACATAAATAGCAATATCCCATTCCGCTTTGTGCATTTCAATGACTGAGTTTTTTGGTAGAGTTCCCTCCATATTAGGTGTGTTCACCAACACATGACTGCTATATACCGAAGAGAGCAAATCGACATTTTGGGAAACCAAAGCATCGTGGTATCCATCGAGCGTCTTTTCAATCAGCAGTTCATCCATTAATCGTAAAAATATGGCTGTCTGTTCATCGCTAGCAGTCATATGTGAATCATTTTAGGCACATCGTAAAGAAAACTTCGTCCACAGAATCGCATAAATTAGTAATAATGAAAATCCCTGCCACATGACAGGGCTGTCCTGGCATCGGCAGGGAGTATTATCCATTCAACGTAGCATACACGGCTTCTGCCCGTGTATAATGACCTCCATCTAGTAGTTGGACACAATCCTCCAGCAGTGTGCTACCTGTGCAGAGGAAGACCTGGCACCTAAAAACCTACCACATTACTGAGAGCGTGGATCAGGATCCAAGGCCAGAGCATTCCTGTACGATAAACCCCATAGGCCAGCAAGCCTCCAAACAATCCGGTGCTCGCAACACTACTTAAAGCCAAGGGTACAGTAGGATAAACCCGAAAAACAAAATCTGGAATGTGCAAGAGAGCAAACAACAATACAGACAGACCGATCCCCCAGATTGGTTTCTTGGTGATGGCTATGAACAAAGGTTGCATCACACCGCGGTAAAAGAACTCTTCTTGAAATCCCGCGTACAATATGGCGTAAAATAGAAAAACCCAGCGTTCTATTGTCAAGCCACTAAAGAGGAATGCTATCATGTAGATAATCAAAAACGGGAGCGCAGGTTTCAAATCGCCTCCAGAAAAGCCAAGCCCTCCCCGCTTCACTCCTAATCTATACAAAACAAAGGCAGGAATAAATACGAAGAATGGCAAGCTGCGTACAATGTTGGCAGTCATATATCCCCCTGGAAATTCATTGAAAAGATTATGCCAAAGATTCCATCCCGGGATCACTGAAAACAATGGATGCCCCGGCATAAACCCTTGTCTCTGCAATCTGTCCACAATCGAGCCCAGGATGAACAAATAAATGATAAAAACGATCACCGCACCTCGCTTTGCCTGTCTTGGCTCCAATCTCTGCACAGCGAATCGTTCCCCTAAAGGCTTCTCTGACAGGAGGTATATTATCCCTAAGGCAAGTCCATAGACTACAATGCCTACGATACCAGAGCGTAATCCGTTGAACAGATTACCACCATATGAAGTATTGGACCATACTTTTGCAGATAAAAACGCCAGCGCAAAGATAATAGGCACAGGATGACATACTAAGCGCTGGTAAAAACCTAAAAGTTTCTTCACCATGACAACCACCTATTCTTCCGTAGATTACATGTGATGCTTGAGATGGACCGCTTTACTAACGTTCATTCTGATCCCCTCTGGTCAAACTTTTCTCGACTGCCGTAGTATAAGGCAAATCCACAATGTCTTCACTGCTCTTATCTCGTGAGATATAATGCTTCGACCAAGGCTGCTCCGACCAGAAAAAGAAATGCCAACAGACCTAATGCTATTTCTGTACCGGTAAACTTCAGGGATCGCAAAGTATGCTGTTCAGCCCACTCCCTAGCGGGAAAACTGTTAGCGACAAGCAATGATTTGGTGAGAGTAATTGCACAAAAAATGGCATAGGCACTTGTCTCCCATAAGCCTATTCGCAAATACTGCATGTTTGCCGCCGCCACACTAGCAAACGGAACTTCAAAGCTATTCGTCCCTGCTACCCAACCAATTGCCGCGCCCTGAACAAGTAGTACTAACAGACCAGGAGTAACCGAACCAAACCGAACCAATAAATTACCTGCACCAATTAGCAGCAGCACGATGCAGTTCCTGGCCACGATGTAGCCTGCTGTAGTGGCCACCCCGCCGACTGCTGCGCTGGAAGGTGCTACTGTCTGCACATCTACCCACGCACCAGGCTTTGCCCAATATCCTACTGCGAAAAACAGCCAGAGTACAGACTGGAGAAGGAGCCAAATGATGATGGTTCTCTTAACCGCCCCAACTTGATACAACCCACTACAAAGTCGTCCTTTAGATCTTGACATGTTTGACACTCCTTTGATTTTGTTCATCCTGCACCAACTCGATTACCGATATCCATAACATAAGATGATTCACCAGATTTTGTTGACTCACTTTCGCCCACGGGTCATAATGAAATTCCTGTAAGCTCCTTGGAAAATCGTTATGAGCCTTCTCTATATGGGATTGACAATGCCAATTCTTAAGCTGTCTGTATCTGGCAAGGTCAGATTCTTACTGTACCGTGCTTGAACTTTTATGCCTATTGGTGTTTGGTAGGTTAAACCCACACCAATACTATGCAGCAGGTTGCTTTGATCTCTTTTAGCTGCATCTTCCCAGATTTTGGCTACCTCATAATCAACATGAGCTGCCAGGTCATAAGTGAAATAACGCCTCACTTCCAACTTAGAATACAGATACATCTCGCCCACAAATATGGGAGAATCTGTACCTAGTTGCCCGTTGCCACCCAAACGAAGTCTGCGATCAAACGGAGTCCCGCTTTCAGTCCGAGCAGCAGTTATCTCTGCACAAGCAACAAAGCCTTCCCCAAGATAGGACAGGTTTCTCGCTCCAATGTGCCAGCTGGTAAAACTCTCAGCTAAGTCTTCTCTATTTGCCAGGATGGCAACACCAGCCTTTACGGAAGTCCCTCCTTGGGTCCAAGTTGTAGTACCGGGTATACCTGTTTGGAGCGTTGCAGCCAGGGTCGCATACTCACCACTAGGTACAACAAAGCCTGTGGTTGTACTGATGTCGTTAACGTAACTCTGCGAATATCCCAGCATGAGGCCTATCCCACTGTAATGCCCAAGCGGTACATTGCTGGTGATGGAAATGTCCTTCCGATCAAGACTGTATTGACTTCCCTCATGTTTACCCCAACCGAGCTTGGTGTTCGTTGTTTGTGATTGATAGCGTACAGTAGTCGGCCAGAGGCCGAGGGGGAATGTCAGGTAGGCCGTTCTGCGGCGACTTGGCCCAAAACTGTATTCGCCACCGATAGATGCCAAGGTCCCTGCCACATTATAGTACCGAATCGCTATTGTCTTGTGGGAAAGGTTCAAGATATTCTCTATCACGAATTGGACAGGGTCTAAGTAGAAGCCAAATCCTTCACTGATCCGCACAACGATATCCACGGCATTTTCCTGTATGGGAACCACATGCATTTGAACCTGATCGAGTGCTCCCAGGGCATCAAGTCTACGCTTCCCGGATGCAAACTGGGAAGCGTCAAACGATGAACCTGGTTCAAGCCGGATAATCCGAGAGACTACCCTTTCATTTGTGTCGTGGGCACCGAGGATTCGAACATTGGCTATTTGCATCCCGTCATACTGGTTGTACAAATCGGCATCATTGTATGGGACAACCTGTAGAGCCTTAAGGAAACGAGCGATGGCACTATCTTTAGTCGTAAAGTAATACGAAGAGCCGGAATGCTCTATATAAACAGGTCTTTGCAGGCCTACCCCGGCGAGCTGCCGGTAAAAGTCAGGGTCACCACCTAAATCGGCAGTTTGTACTTCCAAGGCTGCTCGATAGCTCTCAACTGCTGCAGCTCGATCCCCTGCATTGTCGTGAAAAGAACCAAGAGTGGCCAGCGCTTCCAGCAGATAATAGGGTTCAGATACATGGGGCCTATCTGCTATGGCCTGGAAGTAGTGTTGAGCTTGCGCTAGGTCTCCCAGCCGCAGACAGGCACGAGCCTTTAGATTCAATACCGCTTCAGCATCAGCAAACTCGAGATCAAGCTGATCAAGATAATCCAGGGTGGCAGCTAACTGGTTTTGGGAGTAAGCAAGTGCTGCCTGCCGGACAAGCAGCCAGTTGGCAAGGTTGTGATCCTCATTGGTGGGCTTAATGTTTCGCGAAAAGACTGCCGGCTGATCGCCTGCCAGTGCTCTGGCAAGGCTAAAGGCATAGAATTCGCTGTCTGGAGATCCCCGCCCTTCATCGGGAATGGAGATCCACACCATCTGCTCTTCGGGTGAAAACACACAACTTAACAAAGATCCAGCGTTGTTGACTCCGTCCAAAAGGCCTTCATATTCGGCACTGCCGGGCTTACCCCGATCCCGCAGCAGCTCAACCATGGATTCTGCACAAATCTCTCCGTAATTGTCGGAAAGGAACTGAGTGATCCGGCCGTCACGGCGTACAGAAGACAGCCAGCCTGAGGCTTGGAACTGCTGCATATACTCGGTGTTATACCGGTTAGTGGCAAACAGTAGTCCTTCCTCGGCTCTTCGTATGGCATAACGATTTGCATCGACTTCCAGCACTACTGCATCAGGGATCTTGCTGTCGGAAATCACAATATTCATACCAAAGGTACGTGGTGTACTTAGTACAATTTCGATGGCTTCGTCTAAAGTTGATGCATACTGCACTATTTGACGCATCAAAAAGACCATGGCCATACCATCGAGCGAGTTATCAGCCTGATCCACTAAAGAATAATTCATGGAAACAGTAATTCCATGGTTGTTCATGGCCTGCATGGTACCAGCTTGAATCGGATATATGTGAGTGATAAAAGGATATCCTTGATCCGGTTCAAAAACTACCACATAGCCATATTGCGCCCAATCCACCATGGATAGATTATCGAGGTTGCGGGCATGGTATAAGGACCCGCTGGCTGTGGCCTCACCATAAGCCACTACGGAGGTACAGCCAAAGCTCATGCTTAGATCCTGATACACATTGCCGATAATAACATCCGTGGGATCAGTATCTTTCCCCCCACTCACTCCATGAACAATGCCCTCGAGCTCCAAAAATAAATGCTCCGGGATATTTCTGCGAATCCAAGGAGCCATCTTGTACTGAAAGTAGAATTTTTTAAAACCCTGAACAAGCCGATCAAATCCTGAGCTTTGAGCGTTCAACGGATTTAGCTCATCTTTCATCTGCAGCAGTTCCTCTGCGGAAATTAAATGTGCAAGCAACGCACCATGTTGAAGCCCCATCTCATAGGGAGTGCCCTTGAGATGCATAAAGACCATCGGCCCCATTATCTCCAGATATCCTTCTCCAGCCTGGAGCCTATTGCCAATTTGCTCCACACGCAATTCCGTGAAACTTTGGGATGAACTCGTGAGCAGTACAACAAATACTACTGCAAAAGCCAGCGCCCGTACCAATCGGTGTACATAGTCCATTCGGCCTAACCATCCCTCATTATGGATTGATGGCAATAAATGCCAACCACTTTTTTATTCTCCTACGCGAAATCTCTATCCTCCTTGAAGTAATCATTGTTTGTGACATTTTTTAACTGAATCACAGGAAGTTCCAATAATACAGCAAGAACACAAACCCTTGAGATAGAATGGAATATAGAAGAGGCTTAAGATATTTCATCCGCTTTCTAATCTGATTCAGAGCGATCAAAGTGATGGCTGCAGTCAAAACAGCATAAACCCAACTGACCAGCTGAACATATCCTAAAGCTGGCGTAGGTTCCAGGGCCACCATAGGTATCCCATATACAGGGTGAACATTTCCTACTAAAGTGAATAACAGTACATAGAAACCAATTTGAGCAAGAGTTAGTAAAGTCACAACAAAAACGGCAGGCCGGGTAAAAGTAATCCGCCTCGTCTGCCGCTTTACCAGCAGCAATGCCCAACGGATAATCGTACCGAGAAACACTAATAAAGAAACTCCTCCTAAAAGCAAGGCAAACTCAGTTGTTGCATACCAGGGTGTTCTCAGGAGGACTCCCGGAGAGTCTGTGTAGTATTGAATAACCTTGCCGGTTCCATCTGTTACTGGATACATTGATGATCCTCCATCTAGACTACGAAACACACCCGAATCGGTTGGAATGTATCTATTTGTTGATGTACCTACTCTGGCAACCAGGCAGCCATCCTGATCCACAGCAATTTTGATGGGGTTCAGCAGTCGGAAAATTGCCTCCGTTTCAGTGTAATTACTCTATCGCAACCATTGGATCGAAAAAGCTGAAGTTGAGCCTTTCCCAGATAATCGGACACCGTTTCGTGTTCTTTACTCGCTATTTCTTAAGTTTGCTCGATGATCTGTTTTACGCCGCCAGACCAAGGCTTTTTAATTGTTGTTTGAATTTTAAAGGGCT